>JBAZQB010000003.1:300000-429997 GCA_041645435.1 Methanoregula sp. | reverse complement strand
ACGGCTGCCTTGTGGGCCTCGCTCTTCTTGCCGCCATGGACACCGGTCTCGATGTATTTCTTGGCATTGTCCCATGCACCACCACTGTTGTTGAGGATGAGTGCCATCAGGATACCGGTGATGGTTGCTACCATGAGGAAGCCGGCGAGGGCTTCGTACTTCATGGTGACACCGATGATGATGGGGAACACGATCACAAGGGCGCCAGGAAGGACCATGTTCTTCAGCGCACCCTGGGTGGTGATATCGATAACTGCTGCATAGTCTGGCTTCTTGGTGCCTGCCATAATTGCGGGGTCCTTGAACTGGATGCGGACTGCATCGATCACGGACTGTGCGGTCTTGGAGACTGCGCGGATGGCGAGGCTTGCAAAGAGGAAGACGAGCATTGCGCCGATGAGTGCCCCGACAAAGACGTTTACGTTTGCCAGGTTGACAACATCGAATGCCTTGCCGGTGAGCTTGGCAATGTCAGCCATGTAGGCGTTGAAAAGCAGGAATACCGCGAGGGACGCGCTGCCGATGGCATACCCTTTGGTAAGTGCCTTTGTGGTGTTGCCGGCTGCATCGAGCTTGTCCATGCGGTGCCTGACTTCGTCAGGGGCCTGGCTCATCTCGACGATCCCGCCGGCATTGTCGGCAATAGGGCCGAAGGTGTCCATGGTAAGGACATAGGCACAGACCATCAGCATACCGATGGTTGCAACGGCAGTGCCGTAGAGGCCGCCCTGAGGGATACCGGTCATGGTCCCGCACCAGTACGAAGCGAGGAGGGACACACCGATAAGGACAGCCGGAACCGCGGTGGTCTCGAGACCGACCGAGAATCCCATGATGAGGTTGGTCCCCGCGCCGGTCTCAGAAGCGTCAGCTATATCCTGCACCGGCCGGTAGTGGTGGTCGGTATAGTAGAGGGTGACCCTGAGGAAGGCTACGGAAAGGGCAATACCAATGAGACCTGCAAGGACGAAGTACATCCAGCCGGGTGTTGCACCGAGGAGGTAATAGACTCCGCCAAAGAGGAAGAACGCAGAGATGATTGCAGTGATGTAGTACCCGCGGTTCATGGCGTCCATCGGGTCGGCACCATCGACTCCCTTGACGGAAAGGATACCGATCATACTCGCGAGGAGACCGAGCGAACACATGACAATCGGGAAGAGGATACCGTTCACGCCGAAGATGGGGAAGAGCGCGACACCGAGGATCATTGCACCGATGTTCTCGGCTGCAGTGGACTCGAAGAGGTCAGCGCCACGGCCTGCACAGTCACCGACATTGTCGCCGACGAGATCTGCAATAGTGGCCGGGTTCCGGACATCGTCTTCGGGGATACCGGCCTCGATTTTGCCGACAATGTCTGCACCGACGTCAGCGGCTTTCGTGTAGATGCCGCCACCGAGCTGGGCAAAGAGTGCCACGAACGAGGCACCGAAGGCGAACCCGATGATGACGAACGGGGTATGGGTCGGGTCTGCACCGAGTGCAATGTAGGTGAGCGAGACACCAAGGAGTGACATCGAGGTGATGATCAGGCCGGAGATGGCCCCGCCGCGGAACGAGAAGTCAAGTGCCTTCCCATCACTGGTCTGGGCTGCTGCTGCCGTGCGGATGTTGGTCCTTACGGCAATCCACATGGCAACGACGCCGGCAACTGCGCTGCAGGTTGCACCGACGATAAAAGCAGCTGCCGTAGCGAGGGCAATCGCCTGTTGTCCGGTGAGATAATAAATAGCAAAGATCACCACTGCAGATACAATGGCAAGCACGGCGATAGTCGAATACTGGCGCTTGATGAATGCTTCTGCACCCACCCGGATCGCATCGGCAACCTCGCGCATCTTGGGCGTTCCCTGATCCTGTGAGAGGAGGTTACGCGTCAGGATTGCTGCGAGTCCCAGTGCGATGATACATATCGCAATTACGATGAGTAATACAAAGTCGATCATTCCATGACCTCCCTGCTGTGCCGGCAGGAGTCCTGCAACCTAACGGGACTACTAGCGTATTGACCGCACGAGACCGTACCGCTGGAAGAGGATCCGGGTAACACACCAGGTATGATAAATTGGCATCGGCACTATTCTGCCAGACCGGAACCAAAGGAGGGCGCAACGGTTCCCGGGATATCCCCGATTTTTTCCACAACCCATCCTAAGAGATCATTAGTGCTTTTTTGAGACATTAAACTTTTATCATTATTCCGGCCCTGCACCACATCCTGGTATTACACCTGAAGGCAGACGGTGCTCTTGTTTTTCTGATTTTTTTACTATTTTTTATCTGATTTTCCGCTTTTCCCTCATTTTCCGGTGTTTTTTCATGAATTATCGATTTTGTTGCAGGTTTTTTCACATTCTGCCGGCCACGCACAATTCACTATGATTAATAATGATAAATTCGCATATTCTTTGAAGGAGGGTATCTGGTGCAACTTGCGCAGCTGTTAATATTTCTCATCCTGTTTCCGCTCATTGCCGCGTTCTTTTTGTTTCTGGCAAAAAAAGACATCGAACGCGACTGGATTGTGAAACTGTCCGCACTGGCGATTGGGATTGTCAGTGTCTACCTGTTGATATCGACCTATAATAAGGGGGCCCTGCTGGTCTCGATCATTCCAGGAGAGCCGACCGGTATTCTCATGTTCATCCTTGAGATGCTGATTGCCGTATTCATCCTGTATCTCGGTATCGTGCACAAAAAGTGGCTTGTCGTGGGGCTCATCCTTGTCCAGTCCGTAGTGATGCTCTACTTCGAACTGGTATACGCCCACACCATCCACGTCCAGTCGAACCTGTTCATCGATGAATTCTCCAATATCCTTGCACTGATCATCGGCATCATCGGCAGTCTCATCTGCGTGTATTCGCTGGGGTACATGAAGTTCTTCCACGAACACCACCCGGAGATGCCGGACCGGCGACCATGGTTCTTTGCGATCATGTTTATCTTCATCGCAGCCATGTTCGGGCTGGTCTTCTCCAACAATATCCTCTGGGTCTATTTCTTCTGGGAAGTCACTACGCTGTGTTCCTTCCTCCTGATCGGGTATACAAAGACCGAGGAAGCCACCAATAATGCCTTTTCTGCCCTGTGGATGAACCTGCTTGGCGGGGTTGCATTTGCCGGCGCTATCATCTACCTTGCCATGTTCGGCAACGGTATCATGGGACTTGACACGCTGCTCGCATCCGGCAAAGTCATAGCCCTCATTCCGGCAGCTCTTATCGGGTTTGCCGGTCTCACCAAGGCAGCCCAGCTGCCGTTCTCCTCCTGGCTTGTAGGAGCGATGGTGGCACCGACTCCGGTTTCGGCACTCCTCCACTCCAGCACCATGGTCAAAGCCGGTGTCTATATTCTCGTCAGGCTTGCCCCCATCTTCCAGTCCACCTTCACGGGATATCTGATAGCCATGGTAGGAGCGCTCACCTTCCTTATCGCGTCCGGTATTGCGATATCACAGAGCAATGCAAAACGGGTACTTGCCTATTCAACTATAGCAAACCTCGGTCTCATTGTTGCCTGCGCCGGGATCGGAACCTACGAGGCGATCTGGGCTGCAATCCTCCTGATTGTGTTCCACGCTATCTCCAAATCTCTGCTCTTCCTCTCGGTCGGATCTGTCGAACACCGGATCAAGAGCCGCGAGATCGATGACATGAATGGGCTCATCGTGCGCATGCCCAGAATTGCTGCAATGATGGTGATTGGTATCGCCGGTATGTTCCTTGCACCGTTTGGTATGCTGATCTCCAAGTGGGCGGCAATACGGGCGTTCATCGATGTACCCTACGGTTTCCTGTTTGTCATCATTCTTGCCTTTGGCAGCGCCATGACGGTCTTCTTCTGGACCAAATGGATGGGCAAGATTATTGCCGTTACTTCTGACAGTAAGAACATTGAAGGGGAAGTTGATCACAGCGAGTGGGCAGCTCTGGTATCACTTGCCGGGCTCTCGATCATCACCACGCTGGTCTTCCCGCTGCTGTCGACAAAACTTCTCGAACCCTATCTCATGGCAAATTATGGTCACGTAGCCCAGCTGTCGCTCGGCAATATCACCATCATGATCCTGATGCTCCTCCTCCTCGTTGGCCTCCCGTTGAGCATCCTGATACCCCAGAGAAAGCACAAGCATGTGCCCCCCTACATGGGTGGCAGAACTACCACCCACGATATGCGATTCTCCGGGTCTCTGGGCATGCAGAAAAAGACAGTGCTCTCCAACTATTATCTCCACGAGTATTTCGGTGAAACAAAACTCAGAACCGCAGGGATCTGGATCTGTTCAGCCATCATCGGCATCATGTTTATTGCAACCGCGTTGCGGGGGGTGTTCCTGTGATCAATATTGTCTGGGCTGCTTTCTTTATTCTCGTGGCACCTGTTGTCGGAGGGCTGGTTGCAGGTATTGACCGGAAGATCACTGCACACATGCAGGGCAGGGTCGGCCCTTCAATCCTGCAGCCATTCTACGATGTGGGCAAGCTCTTTGAAAAAGAGCAGGCCGTAGTGAACGAGACGCAGATTTTCTATGCCATCTGCTACATCATCTTCATGGTTTTCACCGGGGCACTCTTCTTTGCCGGCGGGGATCTGCTGCTCGTCATCTTTGCCCTTACGCTGTCGCAGCTCTTCCTTGTACTGGGTGCGTTTGCCGCAAATTCTCCCTACAGTTATGTAGGGGCGGAGCGGGAACTGCTCCAGATCATGGCCTATGAACCGATGGTGATCCTGACTGCGGTGGGTATGTTTGTCGCAACGAACAGCTTCAATGTCAACGATATTGCATCGAGCACGACACCAGTTGTCCTTCTCATTCCCGGTATCTTCCTCGGTTTCCTCTATGTGCTGACGATCAAGCTGCGCAAATCACCATTCGATATCTCGACATCGCATCACGCTCATCAGGAGATTGTAAAGGGTGTAACCACAGAATTTTCCGGCCCGTCACTCGGTCTCATCGAGGTCAGCCACTGGTACGAGACAGTCTTTTTGCTCGGGTTTGTATACCTCTTCTTCGGGTTCAACCCGCTGATTGGTGTAGCTGCCGTCATCATCGTCTACCTGTTAGAGATACTCATCGACAATACAAATGCCCGTGTCCGGTGGCAGTTTTTGGTGAAGAGCTCGTGGCTGATTGCTGCCGTCGTGGGCGTGGTCAACCTTGCTGCACTCTACTTCCTGTCGGGAGGTATTCCATGACCTACCTTGCAAAATCCCCGTGGATCATTCATTACGATGCCTCGAGCTGCAATGGCTGCGATATAGAGATTCTTGCCTGCCTCACCCCAATGTATGATGTCGAGCGGTTCGGCATCATCAACACGGGTAACCCGAAACATGCGGATATCTTTGTTGTGACCGGTTCGATCAATGAACAGAACCGCGAGGTCATCCAGAACATCTACAACCAGATCCCGGATCCGAAAGCGGTTGTTGCAGTCGGTATCTGTGCTTGTTCGGGAGGAGTGTTCCGGGAATGCTACAATGTTGCCGGAGGCATCGATAAACTCATACCGGTTGACGTCTACGTGCCCGGGTGCGCAGCACGCCCAGAGTCCATTATCGACGGGATTGTCACCGCGTGGGGCATTTTAGAGGAAAAACGGATCAAAAAGGTGAGCTCTCCCATGGTAACCGATCACGGTCATAAAGAACACCACAGGCACGCGGAAGGAGGTGCACAATGATGGAACCACAGACAATTCTCCCGATCAGTGTCGGGGACGTAGTTACGAAGGCCGAGCAGGCAAAGAAAGACGGCAACCGTCTGGTTCAGATCGGGTGCACGAAGATCGAAGACAACTTCGAGATTCTCTATGTTTATGACAAAGATTACAAGCTCACAAACTACCGCATTACCGTAAAACAGGCAGATGAAATTCCCAGCATCAGCGGAATATACTTTGGTGCGTTTGTATACGAGAACGAGATCCATGACCTGTATGGTATCCATGTGAAAGGGATCAATATCGATTTCAAAGGCACGTTCTACAAGACAGCAATCAAACATCCTTTCAGCGTGACCATTGTAAAGGAGGACGACGCATGTCAAAACAAATAACCGTCCCGTTCGGCCCCCAGCACCCGGTGCTTCCTGAACCCCTCCACCTCGACCTTGTACTGGAGGATGAAAAAGTCGTAGATGTCATCCCGACCATCGGATATGTCCACCGGGGTCTTGAAAAACTCGTGGAGAAACGGGAATACACCGAGTACGTCTTCATTGCGGAGCGGATCTGTGGTATCTGCAGTTTCATCCACAGCCAGACCTATGTGCAGGGTATTGAGCAGATAATGGGGCTTGAAGTTCCAGAGCGGGCCCAATATCTCAGGACGATCTGGTCGGAATACTCAAGACTGCACTCGCACCTGCTCTGGCTTGGCTGCTTTGCAGACAGTATGGGTTTTGAAAGCGTATTCATGAATGCATGGAGGCTCCGTGAGCATATCCTTGACGACCTCGAAGCAACCACAGGTGGCAGGGTCATTCAGGGTGTCTGCAAGGTGGGCGGCGTCCGGCGGGATATATCTCCTGAAAAACTCGATGAGATGGTCAAGGGGCTCAGGGGGATCGAGCACGAACTCCAGGATCTCACGAATGTGTTCCTGCACGACAGTTCGATCCAGCACCGGCTGAAAGGAATTGGGGTTCTCAAGAAGGAGGATGCCTATTACTTTGGTGCGGTAGGCCCCACGGCACGGGGCAGCGGTCTTGCGATCGATATCCGCGAGACCGGTTACGCGGCTTTCGGAAAGATCAACTTCAAACCTGTAGTGGAACACGATGGGGACTGTTATGCCCGCTGTGCCGTGCGGGCAAAGGAAATGTTCACCTCAATAGATATCATCGAGCAGTGCGCAAAGAAGATCCCTGACGGGCCGGTTGACATAAAAGTGACCGGTGCACCGGATGGCGAATATCTCTCAAGGGCTGAGCAGCCACGGGGAGAAGTCATCCACTACATCAAGGGCAACGGCAAGAAGAACCTTGTCCGGCACCGCGTTCGGACCCCCACGTTCACCAACATTCCCCCGCTTGTTACGCTCTTAAAAGGATGCGAACTTGCGGATGTGCCGGTGATTGTCCTGACCATCGATCCCTGTATCGGGTGTGCGGAGAGGTGATGCGACGATGACATTTTTCGAGATGACAAAAACCGTATTAAAAAGCGTGTTCTCCCGCCCGGCCACCCTGATGTATCCGGCAAAACCGGCCAAGAAGACCGATGCTACCCGCGGGCACGTGAAGATCAATCCGGACGGGTGCATTACCTGCCGGTCCTGCCAGCGCAAGTGCCCGACCCAGGCAATCTGTGTCGAGGTCAAGGAGAAGACGTGGCAGATCGACCAGATGCGCTGTGTGGTTTGTGCTGTGTGTGTGGATGTCTGCCCCACGAAATGCCTTATCATGGACAATCAGTACCGCCCGGCAATGACTGCCCGGGGCGGTCTTGAGAAGTTTACCGTGGCAGGGCCAAAGAAGAAGGAACCGGCAGCGGTATAATCCCGACGTTCTATGCGAAAGCCCCCATAAGGTTGATGAAAACCCCCAAACGGGTGTCATGGCGACGCTCCTCTTGGGCTGCTTCCCCCACTGGGGGAGAGAGGGGCCACACTCCTGACAGCCGTAAGACAATAAACGAACAATAAAAAAAATAGGGTTTCAACAGAGCCAGGGTAACAGAAAAGAAGCGATTTTCCCTCACGTATTGTCACTCATTCATCATTTTTTTCCATTTTTAAAAGGTTTGTACATCATTCCTTCCCCCTTATAAAATTTTGAATAAAATTCCACGAGATGAAGTCGTATTGCGTGCAGGCTTGGGCTGAACATGGCAAGGATAATGTTCAGGGTATGTAACAGAGCTGCAATGATGATCCCGACAACGAGGACCTCCATTGAACCCCCAAGCCTGTTTGCGACCATCGCAAGGATGACCGATGCCATGCCGATTGCCATCAACCGGGCATAGGAGAGGATGTTCCCCACCGTGCTCATCACCTCAATGGTGCCAAACGCCCCTGCGCCGAAAATGATGAGGGGGAGACCAATGATCATGAGGACTGCTGCGGGATAGGCCGTGTTTTCCGGCAACACACCGGCAAATGTTACCAGTAAGAGGATGAGCCCGGTGATCATCAGGAGCATTCCCGAACGTTCTGCAAGGTGTTTCCTGTTCTTGAGAATAACAGCATTGCGCATGCCAAGTGCAAGGCCAAGGAAGATGTGGACTACGCCAATCGAGACGGCGAGGATGAGCATAGGGATGATCGCCTCAGCCCGGTTCCACGTGATGCCGAGGAATTGCACCGGGTGAAGCCACCCCATCATCTCCCCGAAATTCCCGAAGAACTCCCCGAAAAAGAATCCAAATAAGATCGCAGGGATTGAGGAGATGATCAGGATATTCATCAGCTGAGTGAGCCATTCTATGGATTCAAACTTCTTTTTCATCAGCAGGGCAAAGACAAGGATCACCAGACCATACCCAATATCCCCTACCATGATCCCAAAGAAAAACGGGAAAAAAATCGCAAGGATAGGGCTCGGATCAACCTCACGGGAATCTGGAGGAGATACAAGCTTCATAAAAAATTCAAACGGCCTGACAAACCAGGGATTATCATAGAATGTGGGTGCATGTTCCAGATCCTTGGCAGTTACCTCAAGATCAACCATTACCACACGGTTCTGAAATTCCGTTTGCAGGTCGTTTTGCGTCCTTTTAAAAAATTTTTGGGGAATCCAGCCGAGAATTACAAAGCAATGTTCAGATTGCCCGGCGTTGGAATAGATCTGGAGTTCTTCATTCACATCCTCAAGGATTTTTTTGAGGGAAGATAGTTCCTGATACCACTTAGTTGAAAGATCCAGCAGATGCGTATCGAGCAGAGCCAGTTCCTCGATAGCCTCGTGCAGATTCTGGTGGACCAATGCAAGCATGTCTTTGAACGGTTTTCCCATGAATTCCTGCGGAAGCCGTATCTCGTTCACATTTGCCGAAAAAATAAAGGAATGGACCTCTTGTGAATAGTTATTATCATACGCTACGACTGCTGCGATGGTCTCTTCATCCGTAACGATGCTGGCCATCTCAAAATGGTTTCTTGTGATCCTCTCAATCTCGGACTCGATGAGGTTAATAACATCATTATGCTGTTTTTGAATCAGAAGGACGACGACTTCGAATCCCTCGTGAATTGGCAGCTTTTGTTCCACCGGTTCGAGGGTCTGAATAACTTTTTCATACCTCTTCAATGACGTGATGGTGAACGACAGTTCGCTTTTTCTGGTCGCCAGCTCCTTTGTGGTCAACTCAAGTTCATTGATAATCCGCTTTGACCGGGCTAGAGTCTGATCCAGAGTTTCCTCCACCAACTCGTTATGGACTAGGGATTGCCGCTCTGAATCTTCTTCAACTATGGGGAGGGTGGAAAAGATCACGCTGATTTTTTCAAGAGCCTTGGGAACTTCTGCTGCGTTTTCAGCGTTAATTTTTTTTAAGGATATCTCGTCGCAGGAGATGCAATCGCAGGCATCTTCGAAATGAAGGGTGCCTTCATGATACAGTAAGTCCACTACGCGGGAGAACTTCTCTTTTGGACCAATGATCTGTACCCTTTTCATCTTTTGAAGCATGAACCCTCATCAGATGCGTCGGAATCAAACCCATTGAAGGTAACCACGCCCCGCATCTTGAACATTTCCAAGGTTATTGCTGTCGAATTACCGATTATATCAAGCATTGTTGTGATATGTTTAATATCAATTCTTACGTTGTTCGGCTGGTAATTGCTTGCTGATGCATGGTCCCTCATGAATTTTTCCGACCGTCATCGCTCATTCCGTTATTATATATATATATCATAAAAATCCTTTGCCCATGCAGTCCAATTGATCATTAATTGAAGTGAAATTTCAATGACTTCGCGGGATTATTAGAAAAAAGCGTTTTTGAAACTTTTAGTATCACCAATATTTCCATAAAGGGGGCCTGGACGTATGGGCAAGGCGTCCGGTTTGAATTTATCATAATAAAAGGAGCAGCCGGATTGCAGATCTGCCAGATCCCCGGTGAATCCGGTTTTGAGTATTCTGCAATATCAGAGAGACTCCGGAGTCACAGGGATCACGGTTCAGGTTATAAATACAAGAACGTGGAGTCTTGCTACAGGAAATGTAAGTACGTCAAGACCGGTGCCGGATTCATCCGGCAGCAGGGAAGAGGATATGACAGGAGAGACTGACATCCCCAATCTTACCAACCTCATTCGTATTATCCATACTCTGCCTGTTGCCGATGTCTTCAGGGTTCTTGCCACACGCCCCGAGGGTCTTACTACCCTTGAAGCCAGTGAAAACCAGAAACGGTTCGGACCCAATGCATTACAGAAAATCCAGGGAAAATCCCTGTATGTAAAATTTTTTGCAAATTTCATTCACTTAATGGCCCTGCTGCTCTGGGCAGGAGGGATTGTCGCTTTTATCGCCCAGATGCCCCAGCTGGGTGTTGCAGTCTGGATGGTCAACGTAATCAATGGCCTTTTCTCATTCTGGCAGGAATACCGTGCCGAGAAAGCAACCGAGGCATTGCTTAAGCTCCTGCCGCACAATGTCAGGGTGGTTAGGGAAGGTCAGGAGCAGGTTATCCTTGCCGAAGGTCTTGTACCAGGTGATCTGCTGCTGCTCTCTGAAGGCGACCACATATCTGCCGATGCCCGTCTGGTGCAGGACGCTGATCTGAAAGTCGACCAGTCAACCCTTACCGGTGAATCCCGCCCGGTACACAAGACCTCTGAGATCATCTTACAGCCCGGGCTTGCCCGCGTCGAACTCCCCAACCTGGTTTTTGCCGGCACCAACGTGGTCTCCGGTACCGGTAAAGCAATCGTGTTTGCCACCGGCATGGAAAGCGAATTTGGCAAGATTGCCCTTATGACCCAGAGCCTGGAAGAAGAACAGAGTCCGTTGCAGAAAGAGCTGAACCATGTAACCCGGGTAGTCACGTTCATTGCAATCGGTATCGGCATGCTGTTCTTCGCACTGATGGTGACATTAACCGGTGTTACCCTTGCCGAGAGTTTTATCTTTGGACTGGGCATGATTGTTGCCTTCGTCCCGGAAGGGCTGCTGCCAACGGTAACCCTTGCACTGGCACGGGGATCGCAGCGAATGGCACAGAGACATGCCCTGATAAAGCGGCTTTCAGCGGTTGAAACACTGGGATGTACTTCGGTTATCTGCACGGACAAGACCGGAACGCTCACTCAGAACGAAATGACGGTTCGGAATCTCTGGGTCGCACACCGGAATCTCACGGTAACCGGAGTCGGTTATGCACCGGAAGGATCGATACAGGAGAATGACCAGCCGGTCCCGCCCACTGTTACCGGCGATGTAAAAACCTTGATCACTGCAGCGGGTCTCTGCAACAATGCACGGCTGCTACCCCCCGACAGTGAATCCCCCCAGTGGAAGATTATCGGTGATCCAACTGAGGCCGCTCTAAAAGTGGTAGCCTGCAAGGCAGGGACAGATCCTGAGGCCGAACTTATAAAAACCCCGCGGGTGCGTGAACTCGCCTTTGATTCCCGCAGAAAACTGATGAGCACCATACACCAGTCCGGAACGGGGCGGATCATCTATCTCAAAGGAGCTCCCAAAGAGGTGCTCACGCTCTGCACATCGTTTCAGGCTGATAATCAGGAGAGTGCGATGAATGACAAGCTCCGGGATGAGATTATGGGTATCAATGATGAGTATGCCCGTAGCGGACTAAGGGTGCTTGCGGTTGCCATGCGTATTCTTCCAGAGTGTGTGACCACGTACACCCCTGAAACTGTCGAACGCGATCTGGTATTTCTTGGGCTTGTCGCAATGATGGATCCTCCCCGCCCGGAAGTGGCAGAAGCAATCGGAAAATGTCATCGTGCCAGTATCCGGGTGATCATGATCACCGGGGATTACGGTCTGACTGCGGAGAGTATTGCACGACGTATCGGGATCATCACGGTCGACAGACCCCGGATAATCACCGGTGCAGATCTTGACATAATGACAGACAATGAGTTACGGGAGGCATTCATGGGGGAGGTCATCTTTGCCCGTGCGGCTCCTGAGCACAAACTCCGGGTGGTCAGTATCCTGCAGGCAATGGGACATGTTGTTGCCGTTACCGGTGACGGTGTTAATGACGCACCCGCTCTAAAAAAAGCAGATATCGGCGTCGCCATGGGCATTGCCGGCACCGATGTGGCAAAGGAAGCGGCCGATATGGTGCTGACCGATGACAACTTTGCTTCCATTGTCAATGCCGTTGAAGAAGGCCGTGCCGTCTATGCAAACATCAAAAAATTTACCACGTATATTTTCACCAGCAACACTCCCGAGGCAGTGCCCTTCATCCTCTTTGCCTTCTCACGAGGACGAATCCCGCTTGCCCTCAATGTTATGCAGATACTCTCCATTGATCTTGGCACGGACCTGGTGCCGGCTCTTGCTCTGGGTGCCGAGCACCCTGAACCGGGAGTGATGGACAAACCTCCCCGTGATTTGAAAGAGCATGTGATTACTCGTTCACTGCTTACCCGGGCGTACCTGTGGCTCGGCCCGATCCAGAGCCTTGCTGCGATGTCGGCCTTTTTCTTTACGTACTGGACCAGCGGGTACTGGGGAACGTTCTTGGATCTCCCTTCCAGCGGGACGCTCTACCTTTCTGCCACGGCAATGGCGCTCGCTGCGGTCGTGACCACGCAGATCGGCAATGTCCTTGCCCAGAGGACCGAACACAGTTCAATCTTTGAGATCGGGTTCTTCTCCAACCGGTTCATATGGGTTGGTATTGCAACAGAACTCATTGTGATCTCCCTGATCGTATATGTCCCGGTCTTGCAGCAGATCTTTGGCACTGCAGCGTTCCCCCCAGAATACTGGCTGTTCCTGCTGGCATGGGCACCGGTACTGCTGATAGCAGAAGAACTCCGGAAAGGGATCGTCCGGTGGAAGGATCGCAGAACAACCAGAAAAAATGCATGTGGGTGATGATGTGAAGATTATGATTATTGGCTGCGGACGGATGGGTGCAGGCCTTGCCCTGTACCTGAATATGTCCAATCATAGCGTAACGGTGATTGACAACGACCCTTCAGCGTTCGAACGCCTCGAACCTGCATTCAGGGGCCAGGCATTTACGGGTGATGCCCTCGACCGGGATATTCTTATCCGGGCCGGGATAGAACGGGCTGACTGCCTTGCTGCCCTTACGCCGAATGACAGCATCAATCTGGTGGTTGCCCGGCTGGCAAAAGAGGTGTTCAAGGTTCCCAAGGTTGTTGCCCGCATGCACGATCCCCGGAAATCGGAAATCTACCGGCGACTGGGAGTCCAGACGGTCTCTACGGTCAGCCTCGGGATGCAACGCTTTGCCGAGCTCCTCACCTTCTCAACGCTGGATATAGTTCACTCACTGGGAAGCGGGGGGGTTGGTATCGTCGAGTCAGAGATTCCGCCACCGCTTGCCGGCAGGATGGTGAATGATCTTACCGTGCCTGGTGAGATACAGGTGGTTGCAATCAGCCGTGGTGGCAGGACATTTGTACCAACCATCAGCACGGTTTTTCAGCATGGCGACATGATACATGTCGCCGTATCATCGACTTCCGTTGACCGCCTGAAAGCACTGATGGGGCTGGCATAATGTCAAAAGAGGTAATAATATGACAATGCACGTGATGATTGTCGGGGGTGGCAAGGTCGGTACCTACCTCGCCCGGATACTGCTCGCAGACGGGCACACGGTGAAAGTTATCGAAGGCACGCGGGAAGAATTCGAGAGGGCTGCACAGGAGCTGCCCGCAGGTGTTGTTGTCTTTGGCAATGGCACGGATCCGGATATGCTTGAGGCTGCCGGTATCCGTGATGCGGATGTGGTTGCGGCAGTGACCCGGACGGATGAGACGAATCTTGTGATCACCAGCCTTGCCCGCTTCGAGTTCAATGTCAAACGTACGATTGCGCGGGTGAATATACCCAAGAATGCGTGGCTGTTTACTCCTGCGATGGGTGTCGATGTGCCGCTGAATCAGGCAGATCTGATGGCCCACCTGATCGCAGAGGAGATGTCGCTCGGGGACGTGATGACGCTCCTGAAACTCCGGCGAGGGCAGTATTCACTGGTTGAAAACAAGGTCGATCCGCGATCGGTTGCGGCCGGCAAGGCAGTACGGGATCTCAACCTGCCCCAGGAATGCGTATTGACCGCGGTCATCCGTGAGGGCAACCTGCTCATCCCGCGAGGGAGCACGGTGCTTGTCCCGGGCGATGAAGTGTTTGCACTGGTGCATGTTTCACAGCTGGACGTGCTGGCTGCGATCCTGAAATCGCCGGAATAATTCTATACATTTTCCTGCCAGATTCCTGCATCAGGGACATGACCCGCATAAGTCAATCGCTTTTTTTAAGAACAATTCGTCCTTCGCGGTTTCGATCTGGGATGTGAGGTATAACTCTTCATGCGAACTTTAACGACTGTAAAAATAAAAAAAGGAAAAAATTTCCCTTCCATTACAGCACTATCGAAAATATTGTCGTGATCTCAAATGATTTCGGGATACCACAGACCGGTTACCAAAGGTTTATGTCCTCCTTTGTGGTAAGATGAACTGATTATATCCTGATGGGAAATGATTCGTTAAAAGTCGGAATTATCTGAAAGAACCGTATAATACCGGATATTCTGCAAAATAAACATCAGAAATCGCAGGTAAACCCGGAAGATTTCCATGACAAGACTTTATTCCGTCCGTACCATAGCGAGGGGAGATCACCTCTTTTTTGTCTCCTTCCCCATTTTCAATCGCCCACTGTCTGGCTACCGGCCCCCCGATCCTATGATAACGAGATTAAATCGGTGGTGTGTGACATACGATGACTGATCCGGATGTCGTTATTCTTACCGCACTCGGTCTGGCCAGCGTAGGAATGGCAGTCATTGCCATACTCCATACGAATCTTATTCGTTCCATTGCCGCCTATGCCGTCAGCAGCGTCTGCCTGTCAGCCATCTTCTTCCTGCTCGCCTCCCCGTATGCCGGTGCCCTGGAGCTGACGGTAGGGGCGGGTCTTGTTGCGGTGCTCTTCCTCGTTGCCCTCATTCTTGCCGGTGGGGAAGAAGAGGTGCCAGTATGAACCGGAAAAGCTTCTTTGCCGCGATCCTGAGTATCCTGTTTCTTCTGGTCTTCATTGCTGCGCTGGCGGGAGATATGCCTTCATGGTCAGCAACCGTCCCCCAGGCAACATCAGCCGGGACAGCACTCTGGAAAGGACGCACCTTTGAGGTGGTGGTCCTGGGTTTTATCATCCTTGCAGGGGTCTTTTCCATACTGTTGCTCCTTGGCCCCGACAGATCGCGGGGGATGCGGCCATGATTCTCACGGCCCCCCCATTTCTGATAATCGTTGCAGGGGCACTGTTCGCCACAGGGCTTGCAGGCCTGATAGCCCGCAACCACCTGATTAAAATGGTGATAGGGCTCGAATTTCTTGGAAAAGCGGTCAGCCTGCTCTTTATTCTCTCAGGGTATCTCTCGAACGATGTGGGGGTTTCGCAGGCTGTGGTGTTCACCCTTATTGCCATCGAGGCGGTCATCGCCGGGGTTGCGCTAGCCCTTGTCATACTGGTAAAAAGAGTCTCAAAGACTTTCGACTGTGCTGCGCTTGCCCGGATACTGAAGGGATGTGAACCGTGATGGACGTTTTTCCGTGGATGCTGATTCTTCTTGTCGGCATGCCGTTCTTTGGTGCCTGCTCGGTCCTGCTCCTGCGTAACCGGCCGGATGCCCGTGAAGCCGGATCCCTCCTCTCCGCAGTACTGACATTCATCATCTGTTTACTGTGCCTCCCCTCAGTGTTTTTTGCACAACCCGTATCCACGCTGCCGTTTCCGGTACTTCCCGGACTGACCCTGCAGTTCGCTGCAGATGCCTTCGGCCTCCTGTTTGCATCTGTCGCTTCCCTGCTCTGGATCGTAACGACCGTCTATAATATTGGGTACATGCGGGGATTGAAAGAACACGCCCAGACCCGGTATTATACCTGTTTTGCCATAACCATTGGGGCAGTCATGGGAGTCGCCCTGTCTTCGAACCTCTTCTCACTCTTCGTGTTTTACGAGATCCTTGCCATTGCTGCATATCCTCTGGTGGTGCACGCGGAGACAAAGGAATCGCTTGCGGCCGGGAGAAAATACCTGATCTATACCCAGAGCGGCGGTGTGGCAATCCTTGCCGGCATGATGATCCTTCTTGCCATGGGAAACACGCTCGACTTTGTTGCAGGCGGAAACCCCGGCATTGCCACAATCGCTCCCGATTTTGCCCGCATCGCGTTCCTCCTCCTCCTGGCAGGCTTCGGTGTAAAGGCGGCGCTGGTGCCACTCCACGGGTGGCTGCCGAGTGCCATGATTGCCCCGACCCCGGTTAGCGGGCTGCTCCACGCGGTTGCCGTGGTAAATGCCGGCGTCTTCGGTCTCCTGCGCCTGATGTGTTACCTCTACGGGCCGGATCTGATGGCAGACCTCGGGCTCCGGGGCATCGTAATCGCTGCTGCAGTCATCACGATCATTGTCGGGTCGCTCCTTGCATTGCTCCAGGACGACTTCAAGCTGCGGCTCGCGTACTCCACCGTCAGCCAGCTCAGCTACATGATACTGGGTGCAGCAGTCCTTCTGCCATCGGGACTGTCCGGTGTTTCTGATTTCGGAAGGGCTGCAGCAATTATTGGTGCAACCTATGCATTTACCGCCCATGCATTCGGCAAGCTGACCATGTTTTTTGTTGCCGGTGCTGTGGCAGTGGAAACCGGCAGGACAAAGATCTCTGAGCTCGACGGGATTGGCAGAAAGATGCCGTGGGAGTTTGCTGCATTCACTCTTGCAGTACTGAGTCTGGTCGGGCTGCCACCCATGGCAGGCTTTATCGCCAAATATTACCTCTCCGCGGGTATCGGTGCCGGAAGTGTGGGCGAGTGGTGGATGCTTCTGGTGCTGGTGGGAGCGAGTGTCTTAAACCTTGCCTATTTCCTCCCGATCATCATACGGGCATTCTTCCGGCCCTGTGTATATCCTGTGCCAGAGGTTCGATGGGCACTTCGGGTCCCCATCCTGGTCACGGCAGCAGGAGCCCTTCTGCTGGGTCTCTGGACCACTCTGCCGTTCAGTCCGTTCGCTCTCTGTGCGAAGGTTGCAGCAAGTATAACGGATACGGCCCTTCTTGTTTCTGCTCCGGTGACCCCTGGAACGGCGATACCGCCATTCCTGATCTTCTTTATCGGCGCACCGTTAGTTCTACTACTGACCGGGCGTGCACGGCAGGCCGGGCTTATTGCTCTCGGCGTGGTTGCGCTTATTGATGTCCTCCTCCTTCCCGGCGGGTATTTTGCCGGCCCGGTTGCTACGGGCGTAATGCAGTGGAATCTTCCTTTTATGGGGTATACCCTGACCCTGCTGAGGATCGACAGCCTCTCGTACCTGACGGGGGTCATCTTTGCGGTCATTACCTTCCTTGCCATTCTCTATGCGGCAGCCGTTGCAACCCCCCGCCTCCACCTCTATGCCCTCCTCTATGCCGGCGCCTCCCTTGGCGTGGTCTTTGCCGGGGACTGGATCAGCCTTCTGATCTTCTGGGAGATCATGGCCGTCACCTCCACATTTCTCATCTGGCAGGAGGGCGGGGAAGCGATCAGCGCGGGATACCGGTACCTTCTCTACCATGGCCTTGGGGGTACCCTTCTCGCTGTCGGGATCGCCCTGCTCTTTGTGGGGGCAGGTTCCCCCATTATCGGTCCCCTTGCAGGAATCCCAAATGCTACGTACCAGCTGTGGGCATCAGTCCTTATCGTACTGGGTATCGGGGTGAATATCGCCTTCCTGCCGCTGCATACCTGGCTTCCGGACACCTATCCCCGGGCACATTTTGTCGCTAGTGTATTCCTCAGCATCTACACGACAAAAACGGCCGTCTATCTCCTTGCCCGGGCCCAGCCGGGAACGGAATATATTGCCTGGATGGGAGTGCTCATGGCCCTGTATGGCATCATCTTTGCGGTCTTCCAGAATGATATGCGCCGGCTTCTCTCCTACCACATTATTTCCCAGGTCGGCTTCATGGTCGCCGGTATAGGTATACTGGGATGGCTGGGGGCAGCAAATGAGATCGGGCAACTCGGGCTGAACGGTGGGATGGCCCATCTCGTCAACAACATCCTTTACAAGACGCTCCTCTTCATGGCCGTCGGGGTTATTATCTGGAAGACCGGTGAGAACCTGCTGAGCCGTATCGGCGGGTTGCAGAAGAAGATGCCGGTGACGGCGTTTGCTTACTGGGTTGCGGCATTCGCAATCTCCGGCGTCCCGCTCTTCAACGGGTTTGTTTCCAAGGGGATGGTGCTCGCTGCAGCTGAACATACGGGCATCTGGTTGTGGGTGCTTTTGGAGATCGCATCCTTTGGGACATTCGTCTCCTTCCTCAAACTGGGATATTTTGCGTTCTTAAGACCGGGTGAGACGGAGGCTTCAGATCCTCCGCTTCTCATGCAGGCAGGGATGCTCGGGGCTGCTGCACTGTGTATCATACTCGGGATCTTTCCGTCAGTCCTCTATTCCCTGTTACCTTATACTCCCGTTTACGATGCATATGCCCCGGTGCATGTCATCAGCGCCATCATCGTCCTTGGTGCTGCGGGCATATTCTTCTTTACCGCCGGGAGAAAACTCCTTGAGCCCCACGAAACGCGGCTCGTGGATTTCGATGTGGTATACCTGGCTGCAGCTCACGGGATATGCACCGGTGCCCGGGGGCTTCAGGTTTTGTTCCGGAAGACCTATGATTATGCGATCGCAGGAGCACACCTGTTGTTCACTGCCGGGAGGTATGCCACGGGTATGGAAGGCCATGATGCGAACTGGAATATGGCCGTCTTTACCGGTGTTCTGGTCGCCTTCATGGTCGTTATCCTGATGGGGGTGCAGCTGTGATACCTGCCGGCATGGCCGTTATGGCCCCCCTGTTTATTGCCACCGGCGGGGTGGCACTCTACTTCATCGTAAAGTTCCTTCCCCGGCAATTCCGGAGCCGGGGAGGAATGCTTGCCGCCCTGTGGCTCCTTGTGGCGTTCTGTTTCATGCTCTCCGCGATTATCACGCAACCATCCCCGGAAAATATCTCATTCGTCGGCCTGACCGCCGGACTTCTTATCACCGGCATCGGGGCTGCCGCGGCATGGGCTTCTCAGGAGAGTATCGATCCGGAAGGGCCGGTTCAGCTGTTTTATCCGCTCCTCCTGTTTGCCCTTGCCGGTGCAGTGGCTGTCGGTTTTTCCCGGGACCTCTTTTACATTTTTGTGATGGTCGAGTTATCCGCAGTCCCGGTATATGCCCTCTGTGCCTACCGGTACCGGGAGGATCCGGCAGCGCTTCCCGCGGCAATGAACTATCTCCTGCAGGGTGTGACAGGGACCATTACTGCCCTCCTTGGCGTCGCAATCCTGTATATGGCCGGGCATACGATGGCCCTGGCGGAGCTCCCGGGGGCACTCGCAGGAGCGAACCCGGCGCTCATCCTGCTCGCGGGCATCCTGATCCTGCTCGGGTACGGAGTAAAACTTGCGATAGTCCCGATGCACACCTGGCTTCCGGATGCCTATGCCCGGGCACCCGTGGGTGTTACCGCCATTCTCGTCGGGGCAACCAAATTCGGGGTGCTTATCGCACTGTTCCTTTCCCTCTCCGCACTTCCCGCAGGGGGGTCCGTTATCAGGACACTGGGAATTGTCGTGACATTCCTTGCGGTCATTACCATGACAACGGGAAACCTCCTTGCCCTCAACCAGACGGATCTCCGGTACGTGCTTGCATACTCGAGCGTTGCCCAGATGGGGTATATCCTGCTGGGTTTTGGCATTGGGATGGCGTATAACCTGCCCCTGGCATTCACCGCAGGACTGTATTATGCCATCGCTTACAGCCTGATGAAATCCGGGGCCTTCCTCGCGGCTGATACCTTTGCCGCCAGTGCCGGTTCGTACCAGACGGTAAAGATGAAGGGACTGGGAGCACAATACCCGCTCCTTGGCATATCGTTTACGCTGTTCATCTTCGGGTTGATCGGTGTGCCATTCACCTGCGGTTTCCTCGGCAAGATGCTCCTTGAACAGGCAGGGATGGTTACATCCATGATGAGCGGGGTCATCCTTGCCCTGATTCTCGCGCTCAACAATGCCATCTCGCTTGGCTATTATGTCCCCGTCCTGTCAACTCTCCTGTTCCGTGATAAGGCGGCAGACCCTTCGGACAGATTGCCGGTGAATTCGGTCAAAATTCCCGCATGCACGCTATCAGCCGTTGTAATTCTGGCCGTTGTCACGGTTTATTTCGGCCTCTTTCCCGAGTCGTTTGACTGGATCTCCCGTGCAGCCGGCCAGCTCTTCACCTGGAGGATACCATAAATGACCCCGCTGGATCTTCTGGTATCTCCGGTCAGTATTTTCATGCTGGCACTCGCCACAGGGTACCTGCTCTATACCTGGTCCCGCACAATAGCACCTGCATTCAGGCCCACGGTCAACAAGATTATGCCCTATGTTGGCGGCGAGGCGATGGAAGCGCAGACCTACCAGCCTGGCTACCAGTTCTACTATGTCGCCCTCTTCTTTGTCGTCGTGCATGTCGCGGCACTGGTCATTTCGATCGCTCCTTCGGATGCGCCGCTCTGGGGAACCCTTGGTTTTCTTGCCCTTGTCGCAGTCGCAGTCACGGCCCTGAGGTGGGAACAATGAACTGGCGGTCCTGCCGGAAAACCGCGGTCGTGCCGGCCAAGATGGCAGGTCCTGCCGGGCACCGGCAGGATTCCGGTGCGATAGTACCGATCAATGCTTTCTTATATTCCGATGGAGGTGATTCTACACAATGGCAGTTCCGGTGAGTTCGCTCAGCCAGCGCCTCGTGAACTGGGCACGGCAGAGATCGCCCTGGATCACCCTTTTTAACAGCGGAGCGTGTAATGCCTGCGATATTGAGATCATCGCCTGCCTGATGCCACGGTTTGATATCGAGCGGTTCGGCATCCTCGTAAAGGGTTCGCCCCGGCACGCGGATATCCTTATTGTCACGGGGCACGTGACGCTGAAGCAGGCATCCCGGCTCCGCCGGGTCTGGGAGCAGATCCCCGAACCCAAGTACGTGATCGCCATGGGTGCCTGCGGAGCGTCGGCGGGGGCATTCCACGGCCTGTATCACGTCATGGATACGGTGGAACAGGTCATACCCGTCGATATCTACGTGGCCGGCTGCCCCCCGCGACCGGATGAGATTATCAACGGCGTTGTTGCCTGCCTGAATCTGATGAGCGCGGATGCGGTCCATGGCGGGAAGGAATGGCGGCAGAAAACCTCCGCCGGAATCCCGCACACAGGTGGTGCACCCGGGGTGACACGATGAAACCTCTCCTGACACGGGACTTTGTAGCGGAGACGATGAAGGAATGGGGAACCGCAGAGCAGGTCCGCCATAACCGCATCAGGATAACAGCAACCCCGGAAACGGTCCGTACAGCGATCACCAATGCCCGGGAACTGCTGGAATGTGATCGCCTGATAACGATAAGCGCAGTCGACAACGGCAAAACCCTCGAACTGGTATACCATCTCACCGGCCCTCACCGCTCCGTCATCTCAATTGCGATCGAACTTCCGCGGGACAAGCCGGAGGTTCCCACGATGTCTGATCTCCTCCCGCCGGCAGGGATCTATGAACGGCAGATCCATGACCTGCTGGGCATCGTTTTTCTGGGTCATCCCGATTTAAAGAGAATTATGCTGAATGAGGACTGGCCTTTGGAAGAGTATCCCCTGCGGAAAGACTGGAAAAAGGATCCCGGCACCTTCTACGGCGGAATACCCGGGGAGAGGATATAGATGGCGAATGTCATTGTTCCGATAGGACCCCACCATCCCGCCTTGAAAGAACCCGTGAATTTCCGGATTGTTGCAGATGGTGAGAGGATTGTCCGTCTCGAGCTGGACCTGTCGTATAACCACCGGGGTATAGAAAAGGCAGCTGAGCAGCGTGATTTCATCAGGGTCCTCCCCCTGCTGGAACGGGTCTGTGGGATCTGCTCCCACTCCCACTCAACGGTCTTTGTCAAGGGGATCGAGGAGATCATGGAGCTGGAGATACCGCCACGGGCCCGGTTCATCCGCACCATCATCGCCGAGCTGGAGCGGATGCACAGCCATCTCCTGTGGCTGGGGGTTGCAGCGCACGAGGTGGGGTTCAACACGCTGTTCATGTGGACCTGGCGTGACCGCGAGGCGGTCCAGGACACCCTTGAAGAGATGAGCGGGAACCGGGTTCATTATGGCATGAATGAAGTTGGTGGCATACGCCGTGACCTGACCCCTTCTGAAGTGAATGCAGCCTTGGCACGCCTGCCCCATCTCGAGGAACGGATACGCGAGTATGCAAAGATGGTCAATGACCAGGAGACCCTGCTGATCCGCTTCAAAGGTGTCGGGAAGCTCTCAAGGGACGAAGCTCTTGCCTATGGTGCCGTCGGACCCACGGCACGTGCAAGCGGGGTGGACTATGATATCCGCAGGGACGATCCCTACCTTGCCTATACCGAGGTGCCCTGGAACGTTGTGACCGATACCAGCGGCGACGTGTATGGCCGGACGCGTGTCCGCATCGGGGAACTTCAGGAGAGTATCAGGATTGTCCGGTATTGTCTTGAGAACCTCCCGGAAGGCCCGGTCCGGGTCAATGCGCCCAAAACCGCTCCGATGGGGGAGATCCTCTCCCGCTACGAAGCACCGCGGGGAGAACTGGCGCATTTCATCCGGACCAACGGCACGGACAAGGTTGAACGCGTTGATATTCGCACGCCGACGCTTGCCAACTGGACCTCTGTTGCCCTGTGTCTTGTCAACCAGAATCTTGCCGACATACCCGTGATTGTTGCCGCAATCGATCCCTGCCTCTCGTGCACGTCAAGAATTACCGTAGTGAACTCCAAGAAAAGGACAACCGGCATTGTAACTTTCGACGAGCTGAGGAAACAAAGTCATCTCCGCGCCAGCATGCAGGAGCGCCGATGACCGATCCCCTCCTCACGATCCTATACATTCTTGTCTTCCCGGGGTTCGTCTTTCTCCTGATATACTCCCTGTTCATTGAGTTCCTGGACCGGAGGGTCACGGCCCGGATGCAGAACCGCGTCGGGCCACCGTTCTTCCAACCCTGTGCGGATGTGGTCAAGATGCTGGGTAAGGAAGTCATAGATCCCGATGGCGTTGACCGGAGGATCTTTGATGCGGCCCCGTTAATCGCCCTTGCAGCGGTCATGACTGCTTTTCTCTGCATACCCGTTGGAGGAAACAGCATTATCCGGTTCCAGGGAGACCTCATCCTCGTGCTCTATCTCCTCCTCATCCCGACCATTGTCCTCTTCCTGCTGGGCTGGCTGAGCCGGAACGTCTTCTCGGCCATCGGGGGGATCCGGGCGGTGACCCAGCTCTTCATCTACGAGGTCCCGTTCTTCCTCGTCATGCTCGCCCCCGCCCTGATGGCAGGGACGTGGTCGGTATCGGAGATCGCACACTGGCAGCAGGAGAATGCCTGGTTCCTCCTCCTCCAGCCTATAGGATTTGTGGTTGCGCTGGTCTGTCTCCAGGCCAAACTGGAGAGAACCCCCTTTGATATCCCGGAGGCCGAGACCGAGATTGTTGCAGGCCCCTGGACGGAACTGACCGGCAGGAGACTTGCTCTCATGCATCTCGCAAAGTATGCATCGCTTGTGACCGGCAGTGCCCTCATCGCGGCCCTCTATCTCGGTGGCCCGATGACCCCCTGGGTCATCCTGCCGGTATGGCTTGGATGGGCAGCCGGGTTTTTCCTGTTCCTGGTAAAGACCCTTGCCATTCTCCTGGTCCTCTCGTCAATCAAGGTAGCCACCGGCCGGATCCGTATCGATCAGCTCAACGCCATCGGCTGGAAATATATTGCCGGTGCCGCCCTCGTGCAAGTCGCTCTTGTGCTCGTCATGAATTTCTGGCAGGTGGGCATATGAGCGTCCTTTATGAGATGGTGAAAAATCTCCTCGCACGACCCTTTACAATTCTTTATCCCCGTGAAAAAGTACCGATACCGGCTGCGTTCCGGGGGCGGGTTGTCATCAATGATGATACCTGCATCGGGTGCTCAAAGTGCTCTCTTGTCTGTTCGGTCCAGTGCATTTCCATGGCGGACAGCCCGAAAGAGATCGAGTTCAAGGGAAAAAAGGTTCAGCGTAAGAAAAAACCCCGACTGAACCTGTTCAGGTGCATCCGATGCGGTCTCTGCGAACGCCACTGCCCTACGGGAGCAATCCATCTGAAAAATGAACTCTCGGAATCGGGTACTGATCGGGAAACGGTAGTGACATGAATCTTATCCCGGACCCGATACTGGCGGACTGTCTCCGGAAGCGGCTGGAGGGGGCCTGCCGTATCGCCATCGTGGGTATCGGTGATGAGCTCTCGCCTGTTGATCGGCTCGGGATGCTTGCCGCACGGGAGGTCGAACCGCTGCACCTGCCCGGTGTCAGGGTATTTCTGGCAGGGACCGTACCGGAGAGTATCACTGCCCCTCTGCGCAGATTTCACCCGGATCATGTCCTCCTCTTTGATGCTGCAGATATGGGGGCCCGGCCCGGGACCATTGCCTGTATCGGGCCCGGTACTATAGAGGCCAGCTCACTGTCGACCCACGCACTCCCCCTGTCGGTGGTAATGGAATTCATTGAACAGGATTCCCGGGCCCGGGTGACCCTTGTCGGCATCCAGCCGGATATGACTGGTGGACTATTGTTAAAGGAACAGGATTTTTTTATTGTGGATTTTTCCGGTCTTCTTGGAATCCTTCGCGACATCTGCGAAAAAAAGAGCGAATGAGGTCTGACGAAGATTTCGCATCAGGGTGAAGGGGAAGGGCGCAGTGCGATAGTCCGAGAAGGTTACAGGAAATACGTTGTCATCGCAATGGGGGGTGCCCCAGTGGCGGGGGCGAAACCCCCGAGAGCGTCAGAGTTTTCTAAATGATTTTCCATGAAAATTATCCCCTTCAGGAACTATAATGGCGGTTGAAACCTCCATACCCCCGGATACGATAAACGCCGCCGCCCCGAAGGGCGCCCCGCGGCGGTTCAATGACAAAAAATACTAAAACCTCATTGCCCCACCGTGCCTCGGAGAGGCCCTGAGGCGGGGGAGAATCATAAAACGATTTTCATGGATTGGGAGCGAACTCCTGTTCATGCCTGTTTCTACAGAGCAGAATAATTTTTGGGATTGCTGAATAGAATCTACCTGGCCCCCCCTCTCCTCGTTGCCCCCGCGTTCAGGCTGGAATTGGATCTCGTCTCATCGGGCGGACGTTCGCTCCTTCCATCTCCCCCTGTGCCCATGCAAACCGTTCCCGGATGGTAGGCGGGAGCTCTTTCTCGTCGATAGAGACGAATCCGTAATTGCCATAGAACTTCGTGAGATTCCACACCGAATGCATGTAGAGGGTATCCTGCCCGCATGCCTCAACAAGTCCCCAGACAGCGGCATTCGCGTACCCGTGACCCCGCTGGCTGGCCGGGGTGAACACGCCGTCCACTTCAAACCCGTCCATGTGTCGTTTGCACCGGGCGATCGAGACCACATGCCCGTTATCAAACGCCGCAAATATCCGGTCTGTTTTTATATCGCCCTTCGTGTTGTGGTAATCGATCCAGAGTGCCTCTGCCAGGGAAAACTCCGAAGCAACCAGTTCTCTCACAATTGCACCGGTGCTGTGTTTCGCGAAGTGCCGTGCCGGAAGAGACGGTACAGGCAGTAAGGGGGCATCATCGCTGGTGCCCTCGATCCGGTACGCACCTGGCGGAATATGGATCACGAACCGTGCCCCTTCCCCCTCGACACCGGTCTCCTGTATGGTCATACCGGTCACCTCAACAATCTGGCGGCAGATGAAGAGTCCGATCCCCGCGCCCCCCCCGGCATCATAGTCGAATATCTGCTGTTTCTTCTCTTTTGGGATCCCGGCACCATCGTCCCTGAAACAGAGGTCCAGCCCCTTGGGGGTCTCATGATACGTGACAACGATGCTCTTTACCCGGCCTCCGCTATGCCGCAGTGAATTTTCCAAAAGATGGGTCAGGACATCGGCAAAGAGCGGATCTGCATAGACCTCGAGGCGTCCAGTCCAGCACCGGATCGAGATCGTGTCGTCATCCGAGGGAAGGCGGGCGGTTTCAAGCGTCCGCTGCACACTCAGCCAGACCGTTGGAAGCGACCCGAGATCCTTGTAAGACTCCGTCAGGAAGAGCTGGCGGGCTACGTTCCATGCCAGCGTCCGGATACGTTCGATATATGTGCGTATGCCGGAATCATTGCAGTGAGTATCTGCCTCATCTACCGTGTCGAGGATCTGGTCGACCGACCGGTGGAGATGGTCTGCCGAGAAGCGTGAGAGGATGCTGAGTTTGTCGTTTGCCATCTTCAACGCATGCTCGGCATGGACCCGGTTGGTTATATCGAAGAAGGTAAGGACGGCCCGTTTGTCAGGTAGTGTGGCCGCAGAAACGAGGACGATAAATGAGGTATCATCCGGAAGAGAGAATTCCGTCTCAATCGCGTATACTGCCCCCTCGCGGGAGAGCCGGTTGAAAAACTCCTGTTTTTCCTCGCCGCTCCAGATAGACGTTACTGAAGTACCTTTCAGGTCAGCAGCGTTCCTGCGGAGAAGGGTAGCAGCTTTCCAGTTGATCTCCTCGATCGTCCGGTTGCCGTCAATATCTGCAATCAGGATGCTGCCCCCTTCCGAATGGTCAAAGAGGGCCTTGTAGAGCAGTTCCTGTTCACGGAGCCGAAGAGTGAGGGTTGCGATCAGCCACCCGATCGCGAGAATGACTGCGGTGCGCACCAGTGCTTCGGCAAGAACGGTTGGCGAAGTTCCGGCAATGAAGATTACGAGGAGGAGGTAGATCGCTCCGATGCACCCGGCGATAATGACCCCCCGGCGCGGGTACCGGTATGCAGCGATCACAACCGGAATGTACAGGAGATGGGGGATGACATTTGAGATCCCAAAAAGGAGTCCCGTAAGGTTTGCGAGAAGTGCCCCGGCAGCCGTTCCAAGGATTGCAGCAATCCAGAGGAGATCGCGTCTCTCAAACCGGGAACTGATATTCATCGCTCCACCCCGGGTTTTCCGGCTCCGCTCTCCATTCACGGATATTGCGAATCAAAATACTTGAGGATTGTGATTTTGTCCGCGGTCTGACGAGTATCCCCGCGGATAGTCCGTCTGATTTTTTTGTCCGATCAAGATGTTGTTAAAACCGGATAAACATCCTTATCATACCCGTTTCCCCATCTTTTCCTACGAACAATACCGGTACCACTTATTGCCAATAATTTGATTCAGTACCCTCGACCAAGGTGATATCTATAGAAAGGAAGACTCCCGGGCTTATTGCCCTCATCATCGATCAGCCGGTAAGGGTGTTTTTGAAACCATGAACCGGAAGTATCTCCTCATTGGAGCCGTAGTTGCGACAATAGCCATTTTTGCAATATCCGTGGCAGTGTACGTGATCCCGCATGAGCCCATGCACCCTGTCGTGTATATTGTATACGGTTCGGAGAAAGGTGACCTTTCCTATACCGACAGTGCCTACCGTGGCCTGTTTACCGCACAGGAAGCCATGGTGTTCTCCAAGAAGGAGTTTACATCGCTCAATTATACAAAATTCTCCGGGCTGCTTGACAATCTCCGCGGACCGGAAAATCCCGGCCTCATCATAACGGTCGGCTATATCTATGCGGATGATACGAAACGGCTTGCTGCAGAACACCCGGAAATCCGGTTCCTTGCCATTGACCAGACTGGTATCGGATCGCAAAATACACAAGCGTACGAGATTACCTCGTTCGGGGAGAGTTACCTTGCAGGTGTCCTTGCAGCATCGGCCACAAAAACCCACCGGGTCGGGATTATTCTTGGGACGCAGTCGGATCTGCTCGAGGGGTTCCGGCAGGGATACATTGCCGGGGTGCACGCAGTCGATCCATCAATGACCATAGATCAGGAATATGTCCGGAACAATTCTTTCGGTGGTTTTTCCGATCCGGACCGGGCAGAGGATCTTGCTGGCGGGATGTACCGCAACGGAGCTGATGTGATCTATACCGTAGCCGGCTACTCCGGTCTCGGCACAATCACTGAAGCGAAGAAAGCGCCGGGCCGGTTCGTCATTGGAGTGGATTCCGATCAGACCCACCTGGGCCCCGGAGTTGTCATTGCATCTGCAGTAAAGCGGGTGGACCGGGTGGTGTATACCGGTATTGGTGAATACCTGGACGGGACATTTACGGGCGGCAATACGGTTGCCGGGCTCAACGAGGGTGTGACAGGTCTTGTCTTCAACCCGAAGTTTGCTGCGTATAATGCAACTGTCAGCGCATGGGAAGGAAAGGCCCGGGAAGAGGAAGCCCGGTATCTGGCAGCACGGCAGTAACCCTGCGTTATCGGTGCAAAGCTCCCCCGAATTATCGTTCAGCCACAGTCCCGGTGCAACATCCCGGCATCCTGACCTTTTTACAATACCACTCTAATGTATGCTTATGGTCAAGCCCCCGTTCCTATTCCGGCAGGAGATGTAAGCTGGGGAATCCCGGTAAGCGTCCGGATTTTTGAGCGGTTACAATACCAGACGCTCAACAAAAAAGTATTTTTCACGCGAAGGTAAATGTCTCCGGAATCAGTGTCTGGAGATCGACGACAACGGCCAGTGCCGGAGTCGGGTTCACGTTCATCTGCTTCTGGAACTTGGTCTGGGACTGCCAGGTACCGGCATTGATACCAAGCACGCCCCGGTAAGTTGTAATTCCCTTGATATGGACATGGCCGGTATGCAGGATCTCGGGCAATGGATCGATGATCATCCGGTCGATCTTTCCTGCCGCAATCGGGGTCCTGCGCCCGTAGGCCGGTGCAAGGTGGCGACGCTGGAGCATTTCCTGCATCATGAGCCCGCTCTGCTCGTAGGACGCCCCGGGAATAAGCCCTATCATATCATCGATCGATCTCCCGTGATACATCAGGACCCGCACACCCTGCAGGTTGACCAGTGCCGGGTTTTCTACGAGGATACAGTTTTCCGGGAATTTTTTAATGAATGCATCCGGTAACACCGGCTGCGGCTCTGCGCCACGGACAACGTCGTGGTTGCCCGGCGATATGATGATCTTCATCCGCGAGGGAAGCTTGCGCATCATGGCGCCGAACGCCTCGTACTGCTCGTAGATGTTTTTTATCGTCAGCTCGCTCTCCTGGCCCGGGTAGATACCGATCCCGTCCACGAGGTCGCCGGCAATTAACAGGTAGGAGAAATCCGAATCCGAGAGCCAGTCGGAAAAACGGTCCCAGCTCTCCTGCAGGAAGGTGTCGCTGCCCACGTGGACATCGGAGATGAAGACTGCTTTTCCCGGCTCTTCGCTCCGGAACGGGGTGTTGTCAATGCGGATGTCCGGGCGGTAGAGGAGCTCGGCAAAGAAGAGTTTCCCGTCGCTGGAGAGCTTGCCCTTCACCCCTATTACTTCGTCGTGGATAATCCGCTCGGCATCGGAAAAGACCGGGCGATCCTTCCTGAAGAGTACGGATATGTTTGCCGAGGTATCCTCGAGTTCAGCGATCCGGTGCCCGTTTGTGGTGGTCTTGACTTCTGTTACCATACCGATGATGGTACATTCTTCCTGCCGGTACCGGTTGGAACGTGTCAGCGCTTCGATGGGCATGGTGCTGCACCGGCTCCGGATCATTCCCCCCAGCCGGGCATAACGGTCACGGAAATAATGGAGGTAATCCCCGGTGCCGTTTATGGGCCCGGAGGTCCCGGCAGAGCCGCTGACCACTTCCACGCAGGGATCGGTGAGAAACCGGGTCCCGTCACGGGTTACGGTCATACCGGGAATGTGCTGCGCCGAGACAACGATCGCATTATCGGGTACACCTGCGATAATGCGTTCGATCAGGTCGGGTTCACCCTGCTCCAGGATATACCGCACTACATCGGGATGTACCTGCAGCCGCGCATCTAAAAAAGCGAGTGTGATCTGCTGGACATCGAGCATGAATACTATATCGTTCACTGAGAAAATATAGGATACCGTTGTTGCACATCGTGCCCGGTATTTCCCCGTATCAATGGGGATTTATTGCCCCCACCCGTACACGTGATCAGAGCTGATTGATCGGATAGCACCCATGTATGAAGTATTCCCGACATTTTTTCTCGGACTGGTAATCGGTCTTACGGGAGCTCTTGCTCCCGGGCCTACCCTGGTGGCCACGATCAATGCCTCGATTGCCGGTGACTGGAAGATCGGCCCGAAAGTGACTGTGGGCCATATGATCGCCGAGAGTATCATATTTCTCCTGATTGTCCTTGGGTTTGCCGCGATCGCCCTCCCGTATACAACTGCCATCGCGGTGATCGGCGGGATTGCCCTTATCGGATTTGGGATACTTACATTCGCAGGAAGCCGGGGCGCATCACTGAATGGCCCGGTAACCGGGACTGCTGGCAATCCCTATGCAGCCGGACTGATCACCAGTGCAGCAAATCCCTATTTCTGGATCTGGTGGCTTACGATCGGTAGTGCGATGGTAATCGCCACACTTTCGGGCGGGATTGTCCTGGCAGCAGTCTTTATGGTAGGACACTGGTGTGCGGATCTCGGGTGGTTGACGCTGGTATCCACCGGTGTGTCAAGGGGGAGAGCAATCCTGTCGGACACCTCATACCGCAGGATTATGGGGGCGTGTGGGATTTTTCTGGTGCTGTTCGGTGTATATTACCTCATGAAGGCACTCCCCCTCTTTCCTGCGGTATGAAAGGTGCGGTATATTAACAAAAAATCTCATACAGTGTAGCAAGAGATGACAGACACGGACAAACCACGGGATATCCGCACGGCCATTCACCAGTTCCGGACATCTGATCACTGGGCGGTCTCCCTTGCCCGCGATCTGCTCTGGGTTGTAGCGGTGGTTGGCGGAATCGCCCTTGCCCTCTTTTTGATCTGCGGTACCTGGCCGGCAGTAGTCACGATTGAATCCGAGAGCATGGTCCCCAACATGAATGTCGGGGATCTTGTCGTCGTCATCCAGAAAGACCGGTTTGGCGATCTCCAGACCTGGGACGACGGGAAAACGTCCGGGTACAAAAAATTTAACGATTACGGGGACGTGATCATTTACCGCCCGAACGGTGCCACCGACATGTGGGCATCGATAGGTCTCCTCCCGCTCTCAAAGGCGCAGCACCCGATCATCCACCGGGCAATGACATGGACGGACAACGGGCAGCCCGTCCCCTCGTATCTCAATATCTACCGCGGGAAGGTTACCCCAACCGGGTATCTTCCGCTCACGATCAGCGGGGAAACGGCGAACGGGTACCGGATTCTCTCGACCGGTGCAGGCACCCCAGAAGCCAATTTCACGCCCGGAGCAAAGGATCTCGTCATGCAGACCCCGCAGGGCAATTATATTCTGCCCGCAGCATCCCTTATCCCGGACTCCGGCTATGTAAGGGATACCGATACTACGGCAACGCATGGCGGATACATCACCAAGGGCGATAATAACAACTTCAGCGACCAGGGATACATCACGATTCCCGGAACGGGGACTGTTGAGCCCGTGAAACAGGAGTGGGTTGTCGGCAAAGCCCTCTTCACCGTACCCTATGTCGGGCTCCTCCCGCTCCATATCGGGGAGGTTATTATTGTTGTCATCGTCCTCATGGTGCTCCATGAACTCTACCTCCGCAGGAAGGAAGAAACGCCTGCAAAACCGAAAAAGAGCGGGAAGAAACAGCGGTGAGGTGAGAGACAATACCAGACATATCACCCCTGCTATCTGATGTGCTGGATGGTCACCGCCTCACCGTGACGGAAGCAGAACTCCTCCTGAATGCCCGGGGTTCTGATGTCCTTGCGATCACTGCGGCCGCTGATGAGATGCGGGAACGCCGAGTCGGGGACACTGTAACCTACGTGCGGAACCAGAACCTGCATGTGACCAACATCTGCAAGAACCTCTGCGGGTTCTGCGGTTTTGGCCGGAAAGCAACCGACGAGGGGGCATACTGCCATGACAAGGCAGGGATCCAGGCACAGGCGAAGCTCGCGTACGAACGGAAGGTGACCGAGATCTGCCTGTTATCGGGTGTTCACCCCGGTTTCACGCTGGATACCTTCGCTAACCTGATCCACTGGGTGCACGAGGCGGCTCCCGGTGTCCACGTCCACGCGTTCAGCCCGGACGAGGTTGCCCATGCGGCACACCGGGGAAGTTGCACTACGCCGGAAGTTCTTGCCCGGCTTAAAGAAGAGGGACTCGGCACCATCCAGGGAACTGCGGCTGAGATTCTCGTTGATTCCGTGCGGGAAGTGATCTGCCCCCGCAAAGTCCCCACAGCTGACTGGATCCGGATCATCAAAGAGGCGCACGGAATTGGCCTGCGCTCAACGGCAACGATCATGTACGGGTCGTACGAAACATCCCGGGACCAGATCGAGCATCTTGCCATCCTGCGGGGCATACAGGACGAGACGCACGTGTTTACCGAGCTTGTTACCCTGCCGTTCGTCCACACCAACACCCCTCTCTACCAGCAGGGGATTGCCCGGGCCGGGCCGACCGGGCGCGAAGATCTCCTTATGATCGCGGTATCCCGGCTCTTCCTTGATAATTTCAACAATATCCAGGTGGCATGGGGAAAGGTCGGACTCAAGATGACCCAGCTCGCCCTCTTGTCCGGTGCCAATGATCTCGCAGGCACCATGTTCACCGATGATGTGACCGGCAATGCCGGGGCATCGGGTTCTGACTATCTCGATCCAAAGGATATGGAGCGGATCGTTGCCGATATCGGGAGGAAGCTCCGCCAGCGGACAACGCTCTATGAACTCGTGTGAAAAATACGATAAACCCGGTGGGAAAAACCGGTACGAGAAAGTGATTTTTTATCTCTGATACGGCAATCAGAGCAGTTCCAGCGCAGCACGGCCGGTCATGCCATTCTTGATCCCGCGCCCCATGGCAGAGCGGTTTGCTTCCTTGACGATCCCTTTTAAGAGATCTTCCGTATCGACAATCGACGGACCGATCGATGGTCTGATTTTTGCTGCCGGGTAACTGAACGAGTCAAGCGCTGCGACATCGAATGCACCGCATCCGATCATTCCCACATCCGTCTTGATTGCGACGAGGTTCGCCGGGCCGAGGGGAATAATATACCCGTCAGCCACTTTTCTGGTCAGTTGAACGTCTACCTGCTGCATATCGCTCCTGTATTCATGGTTGGCGCGAGGGAATAATAATCATGTGGCATGGGAATACCGTACAATCACAACTGACCGGGCGTTACGGACCGGTAATTGCGTGGAGCGAATCATGGACCCCTACCTGCAGACCCTGCTCAATGATGTGAAAAACGGCCATAGGCTGAGTGAAGATGAATGCCTGAAGCTGTTCTCTGTCCGCGACCGGCAGGTCTGGCAGATTGCTGCTGCGGCCGATGATATGCGGGAGCAGCGTGCGGGTAAGGCCGTATCCTGGGTCCTGAACCAGAACATCAACGTGACCAACCTCTGCGTCAATGCCTGTGGGTTCTGCGGGTATTCGAAAAAACCCGGCGAGGAGGGGATCTACTTCCATGACAAGGCGGAGATCCAGAAGAAAGCGGCACTGGCAAAGACCCGGGGCGTTTCTGAGATCTGCACGGTAAGCGGCCTTCACCCGGACTTCACTGCACAGTCCTACATCGATGTCTACCGGTGGATCCATGAAGCGGCACCGGGAATCCATCTCCACGCAAGCAACCCGATGGAAGTTGCCTATGCGGCAAAAAAGAGCGGGATGAGCACAAAAGAGGTACTGGTTGCGATGAAGGGAGCAGGGCTGGGATCGCTGTGCGGGACGGCAGCCGAGATCCTGGTGGATTCCGTGCGGGATACGATCTGCCGCGAGAAGATCCCAACCGCCGAATGGGTGCGCATCATCAAAGAGGCACACGGGCTTGGTATCCGCTCAACTGCCACTATCATGTATGGCCACTGCGAGACTGACGCAGACCGGGTGCGCCACCTTACGATCCTGCGGGAGATACAGGATGCCACCCACGGGTTTACCGAGTTTGTACCGCTGTCGTTCATCCACATGAACACGCCGATTTACCGCGCCGGCATCGCCCGGGCGGGAGCGACCGGGAGAGAGGATCTCCTGATGGTGGCCGTTGCACGCTTATTCCTTGATAACTTTGCCAATATCCAGGTCTCGTGGGTGAAAGAGGGGATCAAGATGGCGCAGCTGGGGCTTATTGCCGGCGCCAATGATCTCGGCGGGACCATGTTTGAAGAGAGCATCTCCAAGGGGGCAGGAGCGGTCAATACCGATTATCTCGATCCCAAAGAGATGCAGCGTGTGGCAGAAGATGTGGGCAGACCGCTCCGGCGCCGTACAACCCTGTATGAGCTCCTCTAGTGTGAGCGGGACGGGGGCATTTTCTGATTTCCAAAGACGGATTCACCATGCGAAGACACGACCGTGAGATAACCGATCGCTCCGAGATGGAATCCATTCTCAGGAACGCAGCCGTGTGCAGGCTCGGGTGCGATGATAACGGCAGCCCCTACATCGTGCCGCTGTCGTTCGGTTACCAGGACGGTGCTATCTATATGCATTCCGCCCGTGAAGGACGGAAGATCGCCCTGTTAACGGAGAACCCGGAGTGCTGTATTGAAGTTGACGAATGCATTGAAGTTGTGCGCGAGAAAAAACCCTGCAACTGGGGCATGCACTACCGGAGTGTCATCTGCCGGGGAAGAGCACATTTCGTTACTGACCCTGAAGAGAAACGGGAGGGGCTGAACTGCATCCTGCATCACTATGGTGCAGAATCACACCCGTTCTCAGAAAAAGAACTCGATGGTGTCTGTGTGATCAGGATTGATATTACGGAAATGACGGGAAAAAAGTGCGGGGGCTGATCTCGTCAGCGATGATCCTTTTTGACCAGGCGAACGATCTTATCCCCGATCTTCTGTGCTTTCTCCACGGCTTCTTTATCGGCGAGCACTTCGCCCTCATGATACCCGTTGCCCTTGACCGATCCCAGTGACGAAAATTCATGGGAGCTTAAGAATCCTTCCAGCGTCTGGATCGTCCGGTTTGCACCTTTCTGCGCCTGTACTGCAACCGCGACTCCCTTTCTTCCGGCAAGTTTCCGGTCATGATACAGGGAATATGTCCGGTCGATGAAGTTTTTCAGATGACCGCAGACATCGTAGTAATACGTGGGGGATCCGATCACGAGGACATCGCAGTCAAGTATCTTGTTAACGATAATATCCCAGTCATCGTTCTCGATCACGCACCACTTCTTTTCCTTGCATTTCTCACAGCCCAGACACGGGTGGATCTTCTTTCCTGCAAGCGAGACAAACTCCGTCTTGATCCCCGCACTATGACAGCGTTCGAGAATGACGTTGACCAGATCTGCGGTGTTGCCATCCTTGCGCATGCTCCCTGAAATCCCCAGCACCTTCATATGTTATCCTCCACGTCCGGGTTCATGATTGTTTTGGTGGTTGGTACCAGTCCGAGATGCCGGAACGCAGACCCGATCTCATCCCGTGGATCACGCTGCCGGTAAAAAAGGTGAGAAGAACAGGCGCAGTCGCTGCACCCGAATTTCGGAACCCCGCCCCCGTCCAGCTCCTGTGCAAGCCGGCATTCGAGGCGATCGCCCGTGACTGCAGAGACTGCATATACAAGAGAGAAGCAGGTTGACGTGTGAAGATAGTCCACATGCCATTTCGGATGTTTATCGCGCTGTGCGGCAAGACGGATATGACGCTCAAGACGTTTCAGGCCCCCGCTGCCCAGCGCTGAACCAACGTAGCAGTGCCACCCGGGCCGGAAGTGGATCTCACCGAGCGCACCTATCCGGACCGCACAGCGGGCATTTTTGAAGATGAGACAGTAAATTCCCTTATCCATAACCACTCTTGATCAGGCTGAGCGCAGCGGCGATGTGCCGTCTCCCGCCATCTTCTACCGGCGACCCGTGACCCGGGAAGAGCCCCTCCACATCGAGCGGTGCCAGCCGTTCTAGCGACCGCTGGAGCTCTGCCCGGCTCCCGCCCGGGAAATCGTAGCGCCCGAAAGCGCCATCGGTAAATACCGTATCGCCGCTGATGAGGAGCTTTTCTTTTTCGCAGTACAGGCAGATGCTTCCCGGGGTGTGGCCGGGTGTATGGATGACCGTAAAATCGCCAATAACATCTCCTTCTTTCAGCATGATGTCAGGCATAATCCCGGGCGAGCGGGCGCCAAAGTGCATCGAGAGGTTCAGCGACTCGTCAAGCAGGCCCCGGGCATCGCTCTTATGGATAGCGACCTTGGCCTTGCACATATGCGCGATCTCTTTTATGCGGGCGGTATGATCGAAGTGGCAGTGGGTGAGGACGATGGTCTCGATCCGCTCCTTGTGCGGTGCTACCGCCATGGGCATGACCCCGGCATCCACGAGAATATTTCCCACGATATAGGAGTTTGCCCAGACATCACCGTTTGTAAGCCACTCGACCTGCATGCACAATAATAAGGACTCCGCACAGATGTGTCTTATGGATTTGCTGGTCCGCAGGTGTTCTTGCGGTGTTCCGGAAGATGTGGCAGCGGCAGCCCGGACTGAGGGCATGGATCCCGCACGCATGGCACGACTGGTTGCGGCGGGCAGGGTCGTCATCCCCGCAAACCCCAGCCGGAAGCACCAGCGGTGCGCGATCGGCGAAGGGTGCACAGTCAAGATCAATATAAACGTCGGCACATCGGGAAGCAGGTGCGATGTTGCGATGGAGGAGCTAAAGGCACAGGCAGCGCTCGATAACGGTGCCGATGCCATCATGGACCTCTCGACCGGCGGCGATCTTGTTGCGATCCGGAAGAAGATGCTCGCGCTGGATACAACGGTCGGGACCGTGCCGGTCTATGAAGCGGTGCGCCGGGCAGGCAATGCGATGGATGTGGATGCCGACCTGCTCTTTAAGGTCATCCGCGAGCACTGCCAGCAGGGTGTGGACTTCTTAACGCTCCACTGCGGCGTGAACCGGCAGGCACTCGCGGCGCTCCGGGGCGATCCCCGCCTGATGGGCGTGGTGAGCCGGGGCGGCTCATTCCACTGCGCAATGATGATGCAGCGGGACGAGGAGAACCCGCTCTACGCTGAATACGATTACCTGCTGGAGATCCTCGCGGAATACGATGTGACCGTCAGCCTCGGGGACGGGATGCGCCCCGGCTGCTTACAGGATGCCGAGAAACTCGCCAAGTCAGTCGAGTATATCACGCTCGGCACGCTGGCAAAACGGGCACAGGCAAAGGGTGTCCAGCGGATGATCGAGGGACCGGGACATATGCCGCTCGACCAGGTGGGCTACAATGTGCGGATGATCAAGGAGATCACCGACCATGCCCCGCTCTACCTGCTCGGACCGCTCGTCACCGATATCGCGCCGGGTTACGACCACGTGGTCGCAGCCATTGGCGGGGCGACAGCCTGCCTCAACGGTGCCGACTTCCTCTGCATGGTCTCGCCCAGCGAGCATCTTGCGCTGCCGGATGTCGCGGACATTATCGAAGGAACCCGGGTGGCAAAGATTGCTGCGCACGTCGGGGACACCGTCCGGAAGCACGAGGGCTGGCGGATGGAGCGCGAGGTCCAGATGGCGGAGGCCCGGCATGAGCTGGACTGGGACGAGCAGTTCCGGCTGGCGCTCTATGGGGAGCATGCCCGGAAGATCCACGAGCGGGACGGGGAGACCGAGACCTGTTCGATGTGCGGGGATCTGTGTGCGGTCAAGATGGTGAACGAGCTGTTCGGGACTGCACCTAAGGGGAAAGGGAAGAAGGGGAAGTAAATCTCCAACCCGTTTCGTTTTTATTCACAACCCCGGATTCCATTTTCCTCAAAAAATATAACCTCGGACGATTCTATCATCTATACTAAGAGATGCATCACCTTGTCCAGGATCAATCCGTCCCAGAATAAGCGGTCGTTTGACGAGATACGGCAGGATCTCCGGTCACACCTGCCGGATCTCCGGGAGCGGTATGGTATTACCTACCTGGGGATATTCGGCTCCTATGTCCGGGGCGAGCAGAAAAAGACAAGCGATGTGGACATCCTTGTGGAATTCGACCGCCCGGGAACCCTCCTTGATTTTATCCATCTCCAGAATGATCTTGTGGACCTCCTCGGCGTTAAGGTGGACCTTGTTGAAAAGAACGGGCTCAAACCGGCGATCAAACCCTATGTGCTCGCAGAAGTTGTGCCGGTATGACCAGCCCGAAAGAGAAACGGAGTGCAGGGGAATACCTGTCAGATATGCGGGATGCGATCCATGCCGCCCGCGAATTTTCGCAGGGTGTGACATTCGAAGAGTTCCGGAACAACCGGGAGAAACAGTTTGCTATCATCCATGCCCTTGAGATCATCGGGGAAGCGGCTAAGCAGGTACCGGCATCGGTAAGGGAAGAGTACCCTGATATCCCGTGGCGTGATATTGCGGGGATGCGTGACCGGCTCATCCACGGTTATTTTTCCGTGAATCTTGAACGTTTATGGAACACTGTTCAGGAAGACCTGCCCCATCTTGAGGAATTACTAAAAGATAGCATCCCCTGATGCATTCGGCCGAGGCCCGGCACGAGCTCGACCAGGACAAGCCGTTCCGGCTGGCGCTTTCTCCAGACTGCCAGATTAGGAATATCCCCCCCGTTCTCATCAGGCGTCTTTTTACCCAGTCAGGCATTATCTGGAAGACCCTCTGGAGTTCGGACGGTTATGTGCAATACCTTATTCTTGCAGAGATCCGATCTCTCTCCGGGTCAGAATATGCAGATCGCCGAGATCGATGAAATCTACAAAAAGGTACCGCTGGAGAAGATCCCGTGGAACATCAAGACACCCCCGGACGCTCTCACCGATCTCGTGAAGAGCGGGAAGGTCCGGCCGTGCAGGGCGGTTGATCTCGGGTGCGGTGCCGGCAATTACGCGGTCTGGCTTACCGGGCTCGGGTTTGATGTGACCGGCGTCGACAGTTCCCCGGCCGCGATAGAGATCGCACGCAGGAATGCGGTAAAGAACGGCGTCCGATGCACGTTTGTTGTCGCGGATCTCCTTGGCGACCTTCGCCCCGTGGAGGGCACGTTTGATTTTGCTTACGATTACGAGCTCCTTCACCACCTCCTGCCGGAAGAGCGGGCGGTCTATATCAAAAACGTACACCGGCTTACCCGCCCCCATGCAGTTTATCTCTCGGTCTGTTTCAGCGAGGATGACCCCCAGTTCGGGGGAGTGGGCAAAACCCGGAAGACACCCATGGGGACCATTCTTTATTTTTCGTCCGAAGATGAGATCCGGGACCTGGTATCTCCGCACTTTCGCATCCTTGAACTGAAGACGGTGGAAGTCGCAGCGAAGTTCGGGGGAACCCATACGGCGATTTATGTGCTGTGCGAGAGAAAGTGAACGGGATTTTGGTCACATAAGGGCTGGCGGATGGAACGCGAGGTGCAGATGGCCGAGGCCCGGCATGAGCAGTTCTGGCTGGCGCTCTATGGGGAGCATACCCGGAATATCCATGAGCGGGACGGGGAGACAGAGACCTGCCCGGTGTGCGGGGATCTCTGTGCGGTCAAGATGGTGAATGAGCTGATCGGGACTGATAAGAAGTGCAAAGGGAAGCAACAAGAAAAAAAGTGATTCAAGAATCCTAGTCTATTTCATTAATTATTTTTTCAAATATCTCACTTTCACAATCTCTTGCATAAAGATCAAAGCGATCAGCCCTATATTTGACGATCAAATCTTGAAAAACGGAATTTTTTTCTTTTTTGATGCTTTTAAGACGATTAATTATTTTTAATTCACATTCTTTTGATAATGGACTATCAATCTTTTTCAATCTGATATAAAAAACCAGTTGAATTAATGATTTAATGAATTGATGGAGTGAATATTCTAATTTCTTATTGTTTTTCATTGTGGCATAAATATGATTCAGAGCTCTGAATGTTTCTGTTGTTGTTTGACACAGATTATTCTCAATAGAAATCTCAGCTAATTCACCAAGTCTTTTTATTGTTTCACTTGTTGGAGAACTCAATTCATAATCTGCTGATAAATTCCCCAACCGATCTAATGATTCAACTACTTCACGTAATGATCTCTCAAAAATCGTTTCATCTGTACATTTGGCTGCTGTATAATAACCAATAATTCCAATTGATTGAATGATTTCTGATATCTCATTATATTTCTTGTATTGAAGTCTCAGTTGTCCAATTGAATTGAGAGCACCAACTGGATCACAGATTGCATACCTTTCCTCGCTAATTATTTTTGGATCCGATTTCCTGACAATTTCATCCCCAATATTTGAGATATCATTCACAATTTTCTCTCGAATTTCTTCACTTCTTGGAAAATTAACTGATTTTATAATTATACTACTATCGATCTGATCCAAAGCTGAAATTGCAGAAGATGTTATATGTCTTATTTTCTTTTCTGCTCCATGATTACCTAGTCTATAAATGGAATCAACGATCAAGTGCGTAACATCTTCATAATTTTTTTCTGATGAGTATAAACCGAGATTTTCTAATGCATTTATCGCTGAAATGGTATTGGATCCGATCAAACTATTGGATTTTAGCTTTCCAAATTCTTCCAATGTATCGATTATTATTGAGAAAATGTCTTTATCCCCTTTATCGAGAGCGAGTAAACCTGCCCTTTTCAGATTCTCACAGAAATAATCCGAGACGGTGTCGCTTGATCTGATTGTAGTGTCATTTTGTAAAATTACAGACATGCGTATTAACAACCGTTTGAGCGCGAAATCAAGAATTGAGATGTCATATTGTTTAACCGATATATGGATGACATCAAAAATTGGTTGAAGTGGATCATCTGGGTTATAATCTGAATACACTCTACATTTTGGGAAATTCTTTTCGGATATTGAGTCAATGAGTCTTGAAATGAGGATATCACTTTTTAGCAAGTTTATCGTATTCAGAATATATGGTATTAAAGCCAAAAGTGTGAAAATCCCCAATAAGTATGCGAAGGATACAAAATATCCCAACTTTTCTGTAATATATGGTGATCCATCAATTTCTTTTAAAATCAAGAACTCGTAGGTAATTGAAATTATATAAATTGTAAGTAAAATCCAAAGATCTGGATCCTTTTTAAAAATGTCAACCGTTTTGAAAGAATATTTCTGTGCAGTTAGCTGAACCGCAATCAAAGTTAATGAAATTACTATAGAAATAATCGCAGCTTGACATTGCACCAAAGCACTTAGAAAATATCTACAACTATCTAAATTTGAATTAGTAAAATTTAGATAAGTTATGAATGCTCCTCCCAGAACAAACACGGCGAAAAAAATGCTAAAATAAATTATAATTCTCGCAGGGACGAGATTGGTGAGCTCCCATTCCTGTAATCTGTTATTGAAATGGTTGGTTTTGTAAGGTTCTTCTTCACCGTCAAAATCAATTGTATCTTTTAGGGGAGGTATGTCGCCATCATTCGAAGGAATATCATTTATCGCATTCATATTCCCACGACAAGTTGAAAGACTTGCATCTCTCCAAATTCGATTTCTGCTAAATTAAAACATTGTGTTTAATTCGAAAAATTAACCTTCTGATAAACCTTCACTCAATTTCCTGCTTGAAAGTACAGCATTATGGTCTGAATGATGGGGAGGACCCCCCTCTCCAAAACCCGAGAGGGGGACCCCCACCCCCCTGTCCGGGCCAAGACAGGCTCCCACCCCCCCATGCCGGCATCCGCCCCCCCCTCGCTTCGTGTGGAGTCCCGTCGGAAGAACCTTTTGCCGGTCCGTCCCGGGGAGGGGGGTGGTACCCTGTCTAAAAAGTGAGGGGGGGTATACCCACCCCCTCTCCAAAAAACGTGGGGGGGTCCCCCTCCCCCCCTGTCGTACGAAAGACAGGGTCCTACCCCCCCTCCGGGTGCACGTACCCTGCCACGGCTTCGCGTGGAGTCACGACGGAGAGGGTTTTTTACGGGCGGTCAGAATTCAGGGTGGGGGGTGCCCCTCCTCAGCATGACAGGGGGGACCCCCTCCCCCTCTCCAAAATAAGAGGGGGGGATACCAGCGTACCCTACCCCCCCTCTTGTCCAAGACAGGGTACCCCCTCTCTTGCACGAGACAGGGTACCCACCCCCCATGTGAACCGGAGAATCGGGAATGGTCCGCTTATTTCACCGTGTCCTTCCCGGCACAGCATCCGCAACCCGGGTCATTCAATGTAAATGGGCGGTGGGGCCAGTCACCGCTCCCTCATTTTGCAAGTGCAACAAACCCCTTTTTTCAATCGAACTATGATTTCAAAATTTTCATCGCGATCACGATCCCGATTGAAATCCTTTCACCGATCAATCAAACCTTGATTTTCATTTTTCAATCAAACTCTGGTTGAAAAATTTTCAGCAGACTTTGATTTGAAATTTTCAAGCGAACCTTGATTAAGAAAAGGCTCTGCGTATTCCCTCTCCGTCGTAGACTGGCTCCCCGGACTGGTGCAGATCAGCTTAACTTTTTACAACCGCACCTTGATTGAAAAATTTCAGGCAGACTTTGATTTTATTTTTTCAACCAAACCTTGATTTCAAAATTTTCATCGCGATCATGATCGTGATTGAAAATCGTAGCCGGATCAATCAGACTTTGATTGAAAAAATTTTACCGGACCATGATTAAAATTTTTCAAGTAGACCTTGATTGATAAAAGTTAAACAAATCCTACTTATTTATCTGAATTTATTGGGGGAACCCTCTACCTCCCCATGAGGACTAGAAGAGCGTGAATAGTCAGCTTATTCCTTCGTGTCCTTCCCTGCCATGGCATCCGCAACCTGCGCCATGGTGACCGGCAGGGTTTTTGAAAACGGGATCGACCAGCCGAACAGGAGGGCGTCAATGGTTGCCGTTCCCTGGATTGTTACCTGTATCCCGCCCCGGGTAACAAAGGTCGCGAGTGCCCCTAGCAAAGCGGCGTTCCGCGAGGTGACCGGGATACGGAGCACGGTGCTGCCCCGGGCAGGGATCTTTATCCGCCCGGTATTGCCGGCAGCGATCTCCGTATCCTGATGACCCGAACTGCACCGGACCGTAAACGGCAGTTGCCGCAGGGTGATGCCGAGGGGGTTGGGATTCTCCACGCGGATCATCACCTCAAGGTCGAGGGATGAGAGCGAGAACTTCCGGACCCTGACATCCTCCAGGGTGACAACCGGGTCGTGCAGGACTGGCATGATATGAACGTTCGATTGCCCTGCCTATAAGCATGCCCGGTATCGCCGGGCTATTTCCTCGCCCGGAGTTCCTGCTCCATCCGGATCAGCGCAGTCTTTGTTTCCTCGTCGCTCATGTTCGGATCCTTGAACCGGGTGAACCGCTCGCATATCAGGTCCGGGCACTTCCCGCAGTGCGGGAGTTTCCGCTCATTCACACAGCAGTCATAGACCGGGCAGCACTCAATGCTGGCATAGGCCGTCCAGAACGGTTTACCTTTGGTTGCCTCACACCCGGGGCACTCTGTTTCATGATGGTCGCACCCGCTGCAGGAGTACCCGCAGACGGTCTCGATCTTCTTTGTCATAGCACGACGTTTTGTATCCCCTTCTGATAAAGAAGGGGTCCATGGAGCGTGAAAGTGGGAACCGGTATCAGGATAGAAACCGGTCAGAGATCGCGTCGAAGAGCCTGATATTAGTTGTATGCAACGTATCGAAGGAATATAACGGGGGATTTGGTGTTATGCACCCGGTCTCCCGGTGATCTTCTCCAAAACCGCATCAACGATCTCATGTTCCGTAATATCCACGGTCTTTGTGAACGGCAGGGTCCAGCCGGCTAAGATGTGATCGATCACCGCGTTTCCCTTGATCTCCAGCCGCACACCGCCTTTTTCAGCCAGTGCTGCAATCGCCTCAATGAGCACGAGGTTGTCGGTCGTAACCGGGACATCGATCTCTGTGCTGCTGTTGGCATCGATCTCCAGCCTGCCCGTGTTCCCCGAAGCGATCTCCTCCATGCGCCCCCCGGTCTGGAAAAAAATGGTGAATGGGAGCTCCCGGAGCGTTGCGCTGATGGAATTGGGATTCTGGACCCGGAGTTTCACCACAAGGTCCAGTGATGTGAGGTGGAAGGCATGGATCTTCACCCTTTCAAGGGAGACGACGGGCTCGCGCAGCTCGGGCATAGTTCAACGATGGGACAGCTATGCAGATATAATTTCAGTATCATCAGGCCGGTCACGTACTTTCCCCCGTGCATACGATGCGGCGATACCGATCAGGCTGAGTATGAAAAAGACCGTAAATGCGATATTGACACTCTGCTGCAGTTCGGGATACACTTCCGGAGAGATCCGGACAGTCCCGATGACCGCAGAAAATACGAGCATCGCGATGGCGAGGCTGAGCATCTGGCCTATAGACCTCATCGTGGAAACCATGGCAGAAGCAAGACCGAGGTACCGCACCTCCACGGAACTCATGATGGCGTTGGTGTTCGGCGAGGAGAAGAGACCATAGCCGAAACCGAGAATGACAAGCCCTGCAATAATGACCACAAGCGGTGTTGTGGGGGAAAGGAACATCAGAATGCCAAGGCCGACCGAGGTGCATGCCATGCCGGCAGTGGCAAGGATCCGGGGTTCGATCCTGTCCGAGAGGTGGCCGGCAGCCGGGGAGATAATCATCTGGACAACCGGCTGGGCGATGAGGATCAGACCCGTGGTCTGGGGGTCGATGCCGCGGTTGAACTGCAGGTACAGGCTGAGGAGAAAACCGACGGCAAAAACCACGGCGTAGTTGATCAGGGCTGCGAGATTGGAGAAGAGAAAGACCGGGCTCTTTTTGAACAGTGCGATCTCGACCATCGGTGACGGCACGCGCTGCTCCCACCAGAGAAACAGGGCAAGGACCACAATACCGAGCACCATCCAGGAGATTCCCGACAGGGATGGCAGCAGGGTGAGACCATAGATGCAGCCAAACAGCATCACGCTGTACAGGGCTGCCCCGGTCAGATCGAAGCGCCGTTCTCCCGTCTCTGCCCATTCCCCGGGGATATACAGTAAGGTGAGCACGATCACGAGGAGTGCAAGGGGAATATTGACGAGAAAGATGCCGGGCCAGCCAATATTTTGCGTAAGAACTCCCCCGATGAATGGCCCAAGGGAGAGTCCTGCATACACCGTTGCCGTGATGATCCCGATCGCCCGCCCCCGTTCCCCGGGCGGGAAGACTGAAGTGACGATGGCAATCGACGTCGAGAACACCATTGCACCCCCGAGTGCCTGGATGACCCGGGCCGTGATGATGACGGAACCCGACCACGAGACGGCAGCAAGGAGTGATCCTAATGCGAAAAGGACATTTCCTATGATGAAAAACCGCTTCCGCCCATACAAATCGGCAAGTTTGCCAAACGGGACGATACAGATTGCGGCCGTGAGCATGTATGCCGAGGTAACCCATCCCAGCGTGACGGCATCGATATCAAACGACGCGCTGATGGCTGGCAGTGCAACATTCAGGGAAGAGACGGTATACGGGACAAGGAAGGATGCAAGTGAGGCGACTACCAGAAGGACCCGCTTCTCTTTCTCCCCGCTCATGGAAGAAATGGTTGGATCTGCCGGGAGATGAGGATTATTGTCTGGTTATATCCTGCCGACCACAAAGCACTCAAAACCCTCAGTCCAATTTTGAGAGTATCATGTCATTACCACCGTTTTTTTACAAGGTATTCGAATCCCTCCCCCGGCAGGGCCCGGGGTGTTCGGGTGCAACAAGGAAAGCATTTTCATATCTTCCCCCCCTCCCCCCGGGGGCACGGGTCCTTGATATCGGGTGCGGGAGCGGAACCCAGACCCGGGACCTTGCCGCACTGACTTCCAGTTCCATCACTGCGGTTGACAACCACCAGCCATTTCTCGATGCGGTCAGCAAAAAAGCAAAGGAGGATGGCACGGCGGGACGAATCAAAACCGTTTGCGCTTCGATGGATTCCCTCCCCTTTGATCCGGGACAGTTCGACCTCATCTGGTCGGAGGGAGCTATCTTCATTGTCGGCTTTGAGAAGGGCCTCAACCTCTGGAAACCGCTCTTGAAAAAAGGCGGCTACATGGTCGTATCAGATGCCAACTGGTTCGAGCCCAATCCCCCGGAAGAGCTCATGAAATGGTGGGAGAGTGAGGGATACGTCCCCGTGCCTGAAGAGGAGATGAAGGAGCGGATCAAGCGGGCCGGGCTCCGCCTTGTTGCAACGTACCGGCTGCCGGAATCCGGGTGGTGGGAGAACTACCATGTCCCGATGCTTGCCCGGATTGCAGAATTCCGAAAGACACACGGGCTGGATCCCGGCAATGCTGCGCTCCTCGATGCCTTGGAGCACGAAGCGGACATGTACCGGAAGTATAAGCGGTACTACGGGTACACGTTCTTTGTGATGGAGAATCCTTAAGACCGACCACTATCCTGAAATTATCCTATAGACCTCAGGTACATAACGATGTCAGATGATATTGACGAACAAATCCGGTCGCTTGCCCACACCCTCGGCGTGGATAATTTCGGCGTTGCGGATCTCTCATCTGCGCATGATTTTATTCTGGCGCAGGGAGGGGAACGGGTTGCAAAGTACCCGAGAGCGGTTACCATCGGCATGGTTCTGCAGGACAGCTTGGTCAATCTCCTGCCGGAAGAGGACCTTGCCGCCGCGATCCTGTACCGTCACAGCAGTTACGATGTAGTCAACCTGGCCCTTGACCAGATAGCGCTCCGGGTGGCAAACACATTGCAGCGGGCCGGATTCGATGCGTTCCCCGTTCCAGCCTCAAAACGGACGGACGATGAGCACATCAGCGGCATATTCTCCCAGAAACTCGCAGCACACCTTGCAGGACTGGGCTGGATCGGCAAGAGCTGCCTGCTGATAACGCCAGAACACGGTCCCCGGGTCCGGTGGGTCACCGTTCTTACCAATGCACCGCTCCTCCCGACCGGGTCCCCGATGGAGCAGCAGTGCGGTAAATGCACTGCATGTGTGGATATCTGCCCGCAGCATGCCTTTACCGGAAGACCGTTTCACCCTGATGAGCCCCGGGAGGCCCGGTTCGATGCGGCAGCCTGTGACCGTTATTTCAAGAAACTCGAAAAAGAGCAGGGTGTTGCCGTTTGCGGGTTGTGTTTGTGGGCGTGCCCGCACGGAAGGAAGGCGGGGAAGAAGAGTAAGAAACAGAGGAGATAATCCCTTTTGCCAAATTCCCAGAAAAAATTTTAATGGACGGGCGGCTCAACATGAAAGGTCCGAATGATGGTTAAATACCTGATAGCCCTGGAGATTTCCGCTGACCGGATCGAAAGCGATGATAAATAAGACAGATTTTCCTTTTAAGTAGTAGACACCATCCCAACCCATGGGAAACACAGATACATCCTGAGCATCATACTGGCGATACTGCTTCCGGGCGAAATCAGCGATAAGTTTCCTCGCAGAATCCGGATCGTTCTTTATTGCTGCCGGCAGGTTCCCGATCCGGATATCCGAACAGGAATTATCCACGAAAGCCTTGATCACCATCCCGGAATAGGAATCCACCTCGAAAGAACAATTGCCGGCAGATGCGACAGAATAATCTCCGAGATATTCATTTCCGCACCGGTAAAGTCTGACCGTCCTTCCCTGGTATGTCTGGTTGACAAGATGATTATTGAGAAAAGCACGAATGGACTCTTGGGTACCTTCCTCACCTATGGGGCCGGTAGTACCAATAAGATATTTGTGCATTTCGCTAGTGATATCCGGCTGCGGGACCTTTCCATTCAGCTGGGAAAAGTTCCGAATAATTCCAAAGAAGTTCTTTCCATACAATTCTTTTTGATCAGGGATAGTTCCCGCAGGAATGATCAGAAGCTGAGGTGTCCCAAGAATTTCATTCGTCGCATTGATCACCCAGACAGGTTCAAGATACACTGAAGTATTCTGGCTTGGGGCAGAATATCCCGGTTTCATATCATGGATTGTAAGATTATATTGGCTGTCCGGGCTTGTTCTCTCGCTGTTTTCCTTGAACCTGCGTAACGCTTCTGACGCTGGAATGACATGGACCAGTCCGTCTTCTTCAAGAGAATACCATTTTTTCGAGAGTACGCTCAGGTTTCTCCCGGAATTCAGATCTATCCACATATCCCCTGCATTTCCGTAGATGGGCATTCCGTACGGACTCTGACGGTAAGAGAGACGGCGGTTTCCCAGTCCTGAACGATGTCCAGACGTACCTCCAATAGACCATAGCGAGTCAACAATAGATTCCACTGCCGCATCGGGTGGCATGCCTCCGAAAGGTTCAAGGGCGGTCATTGCAAGAATTTTGCTGTCTTCCGGGGAAGGTGTGTTCTCCTTCCACTGCGGCCCGGAAAAATTAACATATTGGAAGGTATCGATCCCATTGATCCGGAACAGAGGTACGCATGAGTCTTCCAGATTCCCGAACCAATCAATATGGCATAGAGTGTCCGAAGTTGAATTCAACGGAAGATCCTTTTCAGAAGAGAGAAGAAAAACAGATCCGGCTGCAATTATAATGACCAAAATACAGCCAATTATTGCTATAGCGCGTAAGGATGAGTTTTTGTTTTCGGTCATGACACCCTGCTCTCGGAAAAAAATTACCAGATATGAACAAACAACTGAATTAACTAAGAAGTCAGTATTTTATTGAATCTATAAATATTGAACTTATTTGACTCCCTAGAAAATCTTTGGCCTTCGAAGTAAATAATTGACTAAAAAACTAATGTTCAATGCCTAAATTATTAAGAATTTCTGCAAAGCTAAAAAATCGAAAAAGGATTGTGAAAATCACATTTTCGTCAGTTTCAGTATCCGGATAGCCAGCCACGCCGCGTTATCGCCATTGTCCACCCCAACGCATGCGACCGGGACACCCTTTGGCATCTGGGCGATCGAGAGCAGGGCATCCATCCCGTTCAGCGTCCCGCTCACCGGGACACCTATGACCGGTTTGTCGGACCTGGATGCAATGACTCCGGGAAGCGCAGCGGAAAGGCCGGCAATCGCGATGAAAATTTTTGCATTGCTGGTTTTGATATACGCATCCAGCTTATCGGGATCCCGGTGAGCGGAGATGATCTGGGCGTCATATGACACCTTGTTCTCGTCAAGGACCTTTTTGACCTTGTCCGTAATGCCTGCGTCCGATGCAGATCCCGAGATGATCGCCACGTCTGCCATACTTGCCATCCAAACATATATTGTGCTTATATAGATATACTATGAGCAGATCTCCATGGAAAAAGAACTTCTCCTGATGTTGCCGGGCCCGGTCCCGATGCCGGAACGGGTCAGGTATGCTATGATTCGTCAGGCAATGAACCACCGCAGCGCCGAGTTCGGTGCCGCGTATGCCGACTGTGTGCGGGTCCTTAAAACCGCCTTTGGAACGACAAACGACCTCATGGTAATCAGCGGGTCCGGCACTGCCGGCATGGAAGCCGCGATTGCCAACGTGGGAAAGGACAAGGAGATCGCGTGTCTCGTTAACGGGAAGTTCGGCGAGCGGATGCTGAAGATCAGCCAGCGCTACGGAAAAGCGCACGAGATCAAGTCCGAATGGGGAACCCCCCTTGACCTTGCAGCGCTGGAAGCCCGGCTGGAGCAGGGTGCCCAGGTGGTCACGCTCGTGCACAACGAGACGTCCGCAGGTATCAAAAACCCTGCGCAGGAAGTCGGGAAGCTTGCAAAGAAGCACGACGCCCTGTTCATCATGGACGGCATCACCTCCATCGGTGGCGACACTGTTGAGGCTGACAAGTGGGGCGTTGATATCGCCATCACCGGCTCGCAGAAATGTTTTGCCGCACCTGCGGGTCTTGCGATGGTCTCGGTGAGCAGCCGGGCATGGGAGCGTCTTACGAAGAACCCGCCCTATTACCTCGACCTTGCCGCGTACAAAAAGAGTGCCGCCGGAACCCCGATGGAGACGCCGTATACCCCGGCAGTCCCGCTTTTCTTAGCGCTCCGTGAAGCCTGCCTCATCATCGAAGAGGAAGGTCTGGCAGCCCGGATTACCCGCCATCACAGGATGTCGGGGGCAGTGCAGGCCGCAGCAAAGGCATGGGGTCTCTCCCTCTTCCCGAAGATCGATGCAAAGCACGGGTATTCCTCAACGGTCACCGCGGTTGAGTATCCCGCTGGTGTCAAGGATGACGAGATGCGTGCGACCATCAAGAAGATGGGCATCGTTATCGCCGGCGGACAGGATCACTTGAAAGGTAAGATCTTCCGCATCGGCAGCATGGGTGCTGTCAGTGCACCCGAAATCCTCGCGACACTTGCCGCAACACAACACGCTCTGAAGAAGTCAGGGTTCAAAGTGCAGGGCGATGGAGTTGCTGCTGCCTGCGAGGTGCTGGGATGAAGGTGGGCGTTGCCGATACCACCTTCTCACGCGTCAACATGGGAGCGATCGCCATCGACGAGCTCAAGAAGCACGCGAGCGTGGCGATCGAGCGGTCAACGGTGCCGGGAATAAAAGATCTCCCCGTTGCCTGCAAGAAACTGATCGAGGAGCGCCGCTGCGATATCGTAATCGCACTCGGCATGCCGGGCGGAAAAGAGAAAGACCGGCTCTGTGCCCACGAGGCATCGCAGGGACTTATCACCTGCCAGCTCATGACCAACACCCATATCATCGAGGTGTTCGTGCACGAGGACGAGGCAAAGGATGGCAGGGAGCTTGCCTGGCTTGCCGAGCAGCGTACCCGCGAACATGCGGTCAACGCTGTCAAACTCATCCTTCGCCCCCGGGATCTGGAGAATGAAGCCGGTACCGGCCAGCGGCAGGGATTTGAGGATGCCGGCCCGGCCCGCCGCTAGTGCATTGCAGAAGCGTACGGGTTTATGAAGTTCAATAAAAAAGAGATGATCAGCTATGTGTGAAACACAACCAATAAAACTGGGATTTGTTGTCGCGGAATTCAATCGTGACATCACGTACATGATGGAGATCGAAGGCAGGGAACATGCCGCATTCCTCGGCGCCGAAGTAACGGACTGTATCTATGTCCCGGGCGCGTACGACATGCCGCTTGCGATCAAGAAGATGCTCCAGGCAGGAAAAGTCGATGCAGTCATCACCATCGGGTGTGTGATCGAGGGCAACACGCAGCACGACGAAATCGTAGTGCAGCATGCAGCCCGGAAGATCATCGACCTCTCCTTAGAGTTTGGAAAGCCGGTAACCCTCGGCATCTCCGGGCCCGGTATGACCCGGCTTGAGGCGAACGAGCGGATCGATTACGCAAAACGTGCCGTGGAATCTGCCGTCAAGCTTGTCAAGCGATTGAAATGAGATCGCTCTCGGAAAAGATTGCCGCGGTAGCTCCCTCCGCAACGATTGCGATTGCCGATAAGGCCAAGAAGATGACCCGGGAGGGGATCGACGTCATCAGCATGTCGATCGGAGAGCCGGACTTCGATACGCCGAAGCATATCAAGGATGCGTGTATCGATGCGCTGAACCGGAACGAGACGCACTACGCGCCGAGCAACGGCATACCCGAGCTCCTGTCTGCCATCAGCGAGAAGATCACCAAGGAAAACCGTTTCCCCTGCACCCCGTCACAGGTGATTGTTGCCTGCGGTGCCAAGGATGCGATCTACGAAGCGATGGAAGCCGTCATGAACCCCGGTGACGAGACGATCCTGCTCACGCCCGCATGGGTGTCGTACGAACCCTGCGTGCAGATCGCGGGGGGAAAGATCGTCAAGCACGCGGTCAGTCAGAAGACCTTTCAGCTCGATGACTCCCTGCTGGAGCGGGTGAACGCAAAGACCAAGATGATCGTGGTCAACTCACCCTCAAATCCATCGGGTGCGGTGTTTGATAAGAAATCCCTGCAGCTGGTTGCCGATCTCTGCGAGGATCACGATATCTACGCGATGTCGGATGAGATCTACGAGAAGTTGGTGTACGGGAAAGAGCACATCTCCCTTGCGGCACTCGGCGATATGGCGCACCGGACTATCACAATAAACGGGTTCTCGAAATCGTATGCCATGACCGGCTGGAGGCTCGGCTATGCGGTGGCACCGGTTGAGATCATCCGCGAGATGTCCAAGGTGCAGCAGCACTCGATCAGCCAGGCAACCACGTTTGCGATGTGGGGCGGCGTGGCAGCACTTAAAGGAGACCAGCAGTGCGTAGAAGCGATGCGCACTGAGTTTGACAAACGGAGAAAATACGTAATCTCCGAACTGAACCTGATGGGCTACGAGACGGCGCCGGCAGACGGTGCCTTCTATGCGTTTGTCAAAGTTGGTGGCGACGATATGGAGATTGCCACCCGCTGGCTCGAACAGGGGCATGTGGCCGCAACCCCGGGCAGTGCCTTCTATGCCCCCGGGTGGATCCGGCTCTCGTATGCAACCTCGATGGAGAGGCTCAAGGAAGCGATGGGACGGATTCGCAGGGTTGGCGGGAAATAATCCCCTTTAAACCCCGTCCCCGTTTTTCACGTCTTTTCTCCACCAGATCTTTGCAAACGTGGAATCTCCTGATATGACAATCTCCGATCCTTCTGTCCGGATCAATGGTTTGAGATAGTTATCCAGTACCCGTTCCTGTTCCGGCTTCGTGACATTGAACCGGCGCCGGAAAAAGGCGGTCATCTCATCCATTGTCGTAAACCGGTACTCTTTTTTCAGCGGCAGCATCTCCACGTTTGCATAGATCCCCATCTGGTAGAGGACACCAAAGAGGCAGTCTGCTTTTGGCCCAGAATGGTAGAGCAATCCGTGAAGAGGTTCCCAGAGATCGGCATACATCCGCTCCCAGAATGGCAGATCCACAAACCAGAACAGGTACACAGAATCCCGCGATACCGTATCCATCTTCCTGAGAGCCAGCCGGATATCTTCCATGGTAAGGGAGAGCGACGCGATCACCACATCGTACTGTCCGGAGAGATCGCGTGCGGGAATGATATCCTCCCAGCGTTTTTTGATGATGGAAATATTTGTTATTCCCTCCGTTCTCATCCGCTCGCTGAGGATTTCTGCCATCCCTTCCCCCGGCTCTATCGCGGTAATCTCCTTTACCCGTGGCGCAAGCGGAATCGCGAGCGTGCCCGGCCCTGCACCGATATCCAGTACCCGGGACTCTTTTGTAACAGCCAGACCATGGATGGTGGTCTCCACCCGCTCGTCGTATTCACGGCGGGATGTGGAAGCGTACCGCTCGGCATTCTCCCGCTTGTTCCAGTTATGCGAGGGATCATCATGATGCTTTGATGACTCGTGCAGAACCTGTCGTGCTCTCCAGATCCCGTTCCAGTCGGGATCAGAATTCAGGGGTATGGGTGCCGCGCTCATACGATCCAGTATGTACGCAACCGGTTAAAAGGTTCTGTTAAAAAAATGAATTTTCTGCTCACTCATGCCTGAGAGCATCGATCGGATTGAGATTAGCAGCACGCCATGCGGGGTAGATACCGCAGATCAGGCAGATGATAATGCCAAATGTCATTCCATAGGCAATGTGGATCAGGCTTGAGGGAACGAACAGGTATTTTGTGGTCTGCAGCATCAGGCTGCTGATCGCGTACCCTCCCAAAAGGCTCAGTACGCCCCCGATGACACTGCCGATAACTCCTAAAATGACTGCCTCATAGAGGAACATTGCCATAACTTCTTTTCTCTGTGCCCCGATACTGCGCATGATGCCGATCTCTTTGATCCGTTCAGTAACCGACATCATCATGATATTGAGGATGGATACACCGGCGACAAGCATCGATATGCCCCCGATTGCAGAGACGAATGTGGTGATCTGGCCGAATGCCTGGAAGATGGTCTCCATGGTTTTACGGGTATCCATCACATCGACGGTTGTATCCCTCCTGTTCATCTGTTTCTCGATGGCGGTTTTTACGCTGGCAATTTCGTCAAGATTCTTGACTTTCACGACGATCTTATCGTAATCGTTCCGGTTATAGGTAGTATCGAACCAGTCCTTGGTGACTACAATGGCAGAATCTGTGCTTACATCAAATGCCATGCCCCGTTCCTCGATGATACCGGTCACCCTCAGGGTGCCTTTGCTCCCGTCAGTTCCTATGGCAATCCGGGAGCCGACTTTGACATTGTTGTCTTTGGCAAAGGTTGATCCCACAAGACACCCGGAATTTCCCCTGCTGTACCCCCCCTCCTGAAGTTTCAGGAAGTCCGGGACATCATCAGGGTTTAGTCCGTAAACTGCTGCGACTATATCATCACTGCCCACACCGAGTTTCATGCGATCCGAGGTCTGGAGAACCGGTATCGCCACATTCGGTGCGGACACCCGTTTTATCTGCTGGAAATCCTGCTCGGAGATCGTGAGGGCTGTGGAACCACCCCCGCCCCCGCCAAACCCGCGGGCATTTCCCCCCGAATGAGGCGTGACAATGACACTGTCCCCAACCGTTCTCAGGCTGTCGGACACTGAGAGGACCATGCTGTTTCCTAAAATACCCATGGATGCAATGGCGACAACGCCGATGACAATCCCGAGCATTGCAAGGGATGAGCGGAGCAGGTGGATCCTGATATTGCGTTTTGCAATCTCCCAGAAAATCATGTCACTATCCTCCCGTCAGCGATTCTGATTGTCCTCCGCGAGTATTCGGCTATGTGCGGATCATGCGTCACCATGATGATAGTGGTGCCTTTTTTATTCAGGTCAGTCATCAGGTCCATGATACCAGCCCCCGTCTTTGAATCAAGGTTTCCTGTTGGTTCATCGCAGAGGAGGATATCGGGGTCATTGATGAGTGCCCGTGCAACGGCAACCCGCTGCTGCTGTCCCCCGGACAGTTCGGTGGGGGTATGGGTGAAGAGGTTCTCCTCCAGTTGCACAGACCTGAGCACTTCTTTTCCCCGTTCCGGGTTTACCGCTTTCTGGGATTTCAGCATCATCGGAAACGTGACATTCTCGATGATATTGAGAAGGGGAAAGAGATTGAAATACTGGAAGATGAAGCCAATGCGATCCCGTCGAAGGTTGGTCAGCTCGGTATCCGACATATCCCCGATGCGGGTACCGCTGATGTAGATGTCGCCCGTAGTGGGGGTGTCGAGGCATCCCATCAGGTTCAGGAGAGTGGACTTGCCTGAACCCGAGGGTCCCATGACGGAGATGAACTCCCCCCTCTCCACCTGGAAAGAGACTCCGTCCAGCGCAGTGACGTCACCTGCGGGTAACGGGTATACTTTTGTTACGTCCCGAAACACCATGACCGGTTGTTCGTTCATGGTTGTTTCACTGCTTGTATTTCTTCAGGTATACGACCCATCCGCCGATGAATAGTGCAAGGATGACAATTACTGCGACTATCGGGATCATGGGAAGACCCGTGCTTTTCTGAGTTGTTGCATTATATGCTGATATTTTTACATCCTGGACAGAGTTGTACACGTTCCCATCCGCATCCTTGTAGGATAACTGGAGGGGAATGGTTGCGGCATCTGTTGCTGCGAATGTCACTTCGAAGCTGCCGAAATCATCGGGTTTGAGGGCGCCGACCACGTAGGTTTTGTACGGGTCCTGCGGCACTGCAGGCGAGAGAGCTGCGACCATCACGGTATTTGCAGTTTCAAGGCCGGCATTGTTGACATCACCGGTGATGTGGTAGGTACCGGCATCGCTTTTTACCTGCACATTGCTGATAACGGGATTTGCCTGTTTCTTATCAACACCAAAGGCGATCGGGATCTCCATATTCACTGAGTGGGGATTATCCCCGTTGTCGTAGTTCAGGAGGAGATTGAGGGTTGTTGGCTGTTCGGCGGTCACGGTAAAGTTTACCGGAACTGTTGCACCGGATGCAACACTCCCTACAAACACCCGGGACGGTGATGTGGTAATGCCGGTCCCTGAAACATCGAGGATTACATTCTTCACGGTGTTCTCCCGTGGATTTGCAACCTGTGCATAGATGGTCTTTTTCTTGCCCTGCGAGAATGTATCCGGCTTATCAAGGATGGTCAGCACAAGTGGCGTTTCATCAATCTTGACCACTGCCCGGTAAAAAAGGCTGTCTGCATCGCGGAAGCTAAAGGAAAACGTCGGGTAGTATGTCCCGTCCACACCATCAGCGATAACGGAAAAAACAAACGATTGTTTTTGTCCGGGGCCAAGACTGGATGAGGAATCATAGGGATTGCCTGTTGATTTTATGGAGTCACTGGATAATGTGGCATGATTTATATTAACCCCCGTGCCGTTATTGCCGTTTGTTACATCAACGGTAAGGGTACCTTTGTCCCCGGGAAAAAAAACCGCTGGATTATAGGTTACACCGGATACGTAGACTTTGTCTGCAGCAACAATCGATTCGGGCGTGGTGAAATCTGCAGCAACTACGCCAACCATGGCGCATGCCAGCAGAACCAGACTGATAAGGGGGACTAATCGAACGGTATTCATTTACATCACCGTTATTGAATAGACCATGTAGAGAATATACACGACAACGGGGATACCGACACAGAGTGCCGCATCGCGGGGTGAGAGCTTCCGGGCTTGTTGCATACCGAAGATCCAGATGTTGGCACTCCAGAGAAGAAAGACGATCGAGATGATCATCGCGATCTGGCTGAGTTCCATCATTGCGGGATCATGCATCAGTGCTTTGACTGCTTCTGTCATAAGATCGGGATTCTGGGCTGCTGCAGCAGAGAGCTGGGGGACATGAATCCGGGGAATGTAGTCCAGTGCTATGACGAAGGTGATGAGTGTTCCAAAGACCTGGGGCAGGTAGCCGTAACCGATGAATTCTAGCGTTCGTCGAAACGTTCCTTCTCCTTTGAAGACAAAGGAGAGCGCATACATCACGCCAGCCCATATCACCCAGAATATGAACGTGCCGATAAGGGCACCGATGACCGTTGAAAGTACGATGATCGTGCCCATGCCGGGCAGGATCCCGTTCAGCAGCTGTCCGGTCAAACCTCCAAGAAGGTACCCGTACATGGCACCGACAATACCCCCGGCGAGGACAACGAGCACCGGGAATTTCAGGCTCTCTTTCTCATTCATTGCATTCTGGAAGAATGCACCGGGTCTGATGAGTAGATTAATTATTGATTGTTTCATCTGATGTTCTCCGATTTATGTTGAACACAACTGTTGTTGCAGGAATAACAACTTCATTACAGATACCATTCTGGATATCTTAATGATATGGCTGACGGAATCAAAAGTTTGTTGCTCTCATCAATCGCTACTCACTTCAATCCGGCTCAGAGAAATCTTCAATTTTTTTATCAATAGCGTTTGTGAAACGGATGGGCTGGAAGTGTACCCTGCGTTCCCGGTACTCCTGGAACTACAATGCAGCATCTTGGCAGGAACAAATGAAATGTCTGATCATTCTCTCACGATTCAGGCATCCGGGTACTTTTTTTTATCGAAATATGTTGCATAATACGATTGTATTACATTTGTTGCAGGTCTTTTTTAATGGACACATACACTCATAATTTTTCATATTTGTACAGCAATGTATATATTTGCACAATTCAATGACTACATATGCAGACAAAAATCCTTCTCGATGAGGAGCAGATTCCAAAACAGTGGTATAATGTTCAGGCGGACTTGAAATCCCCGCTCGATCCGCCTCTCCATCCGGCAACCCACAAACCGATAGGTCCTGCGGATCTGTCAGCAATTTTCCCGATGGATCTGATACGGCAGGAAGTAACAACCGATCGTCATATCGATATTCCCGAAGAAGTTCGGGATGTGCTTCGCCTCTGGAGGCCAAGCCCCCTGTACCGTGCCCACCGGCTTGAAAAGTTCCTCAAGACCCCGGCAAAGATCTACTATAAGTGGGAAGGTGTCAGTCCCGCTGGCAGCCATAAAACGAACACGTCTATCCCGCAGGCATATTACAACATGAAGGCAGGAATCGAGAGGATCGCAACTGAGACCGGTGCAGGGCAATGGGGTTCTGCCATGTCCTTTGCCACGATGCTCTATAATCTGGAGTGCACGGTCTACATGGTCAGGTCGAGCTATACCCAGAAACCCTACCGTAAATCGATGATGCACGTCTGGGGAGCAGAATGCATACCCAGCCCGAGCACCAAAACGAATGCCGGCCGTGCGATGCTGGAAAAGGATCCCGAAACCCCGGGAAGCCTGGGAATGGCCATCTCTGAAGCCGTGGAGGATGCAGCATCCCACAGCAACACCAACTACGCGTTGGGCTCGGTGCTGAACCACGTCTGCCTCCACCAGACGATTATCGGGCTCGAATGCCGCGAACAGCTGGCAATGGTCGATGACTACCCGGACGTGGTGATCGGATGCGTTGGTGGCGGCTCCAACTTCGCCGGTATCGCGTTCCCGTTTGCCGGTGACAAACTGACCGGGAAGCACAAGGATGTGGATATCATCGGAGCCGAACCGGCATCCTGTCCGACCCTGACAAAAGGATTATTCACCTATGATCTTGCTGATGAGGCCGGCTATACCCCGCTCCTCAAGATGTTCACGCTCGGTCATGACTTTGTTCCCCCCTCTATGCATGCCGGAGGTCTCCGCTACCACGGGGATTCGCCGATTGTCTCCCGGCTTGTGCACGATGGTGTGATGCGGGCCGTAGCTTATCACCAGAGCGAGGTCTTTGATGCAGCCCAGACCTTTGCCCGGACGGAAGGAATCATCGTAGCTCCTGAAACATCCCATGCGGTGAAATCCGCAATCGATGAAGCGCTCAGATGCAAAAAGAGTGGTGAAGCAAAGACAATCCTGTTCAACTGTTCGGGTCATGGCAATTTCGATATGACCGCATACGATGCCTACTATTCCGGGCAACTGGTGGACTATGAATACCCGGACGCGCTGATCAAGGAATCCCTTGCCCGGATACCGAAGATACAATAAGTTTTACGATACAACACCTTTTTTCATGCAAAGAATCGGTTTTCTGATCAACCCGGTAGCCGGTATGGGCGGCGCAGTGGGGCTGAAGGGAACCGATGGTAAGGCAGATGAAGCCCGGCTTCGTGGGGCCTTTCCGCAGGCACAGAACCGGGCGCGTATCACGCTGGCGCTGCTCTCACGGCAGGCCGGGCTGAGTTTTGTTACCTGCTCGGGAGCTATGGGAGAGGCTGCACTCAAAGAGGCCGGTATGCAGAATTATCAGGTGCTCTATCATTACAATGGCGATAGCAGTGCCGATGATACCCGGAAGGCTGCACAGATTTTCCGGAAATCTGCAGTTGACCTGATCCTTTTTTGCGGCGGTGACGGGACCGCCCGGGACATCTTTGATGTGGTGGGCAGGGATGTGCCGATCCTCGGGATCCCGGCAGGGGTGAAGATGTACTCTGCGGTCTTTGCTATTGATCCGGCAACCGCAGCAGAACTCGTAACGGGATTTGATAAATCTGCACTCCGGGATTCAGAAGTGATGGATGTCGATGAAGATGCGTACCGGGCAGGTGAACTGAAAACCCGGTTGCACGGGATTGCCTGTACACCGGTTCTGGCGGGAAAGGTCCAGTTCTCCAAGCAGGTATTTGAAGAAGGGGATGAGGAGCGTGCAAAGAAGGAGATTGCCCGTTTCATCCGCGAGATCATGATCCCTGACGTGCTCTATATCCTTGGTGCAGGAACAACCACCGAATCCATTGCCCGGGAGATTGGGGTGAATAAGACCCTGCTGGGCGTTGATGCCGTGAAAAACGGGAAGATGGTTGCAATGGATCTGACCGAAAAGGCACTCTGGGCGTTGCTTGAGCATGGGCAGGAGGCAAAAATTCTCCTCAGCCCGATAGGTGCACAGGGCTTCATCCTCGGGCGGGGCAACCAGCAGATCAGCACCCGCATTGTGAGAACGGTGGGGATCGGAAATCTTATCGTAGTTGCAACGCCGCACAAACTAAGAGAAACCCCGGTCCTCTACGTTGACTCGGGGGATTCATCGCTTGATGCCGAATTTGGTGACACGGTGCTTGTGGTTTCCGGGTATCGCATGGCCCAGAAAAAACGCATATACCAGCCAGAGCGCGGAAAAAAAGATTAGCTTTTCTGGGGTGCCTGCGGCGGTTTCAGCATCGTAAATGCGATGACAAGACCGATGATTGCCAAGACAAGCACATAGGGAAACACCCCTAGATATGATCCCGTTGCTGTTTTGATGAACCCGGCGAGTTGTGGTCCGGCTATTGCACCAGCTCCATACGCAAGGAAGATTACTCCATAACACCGGGGGTAATCGCTAGTACCGAAAAAGCTGCCGGCAGCTGTTGGCGCGATTGCCAGCCAGCCCCCGAGACACCCCCAGAGCACGGCAAAGGCAATGATGTACACCAGCACGGACTGGACCTGCCACATCAGCAGGGATGCCAGTGCAATGAGGACAAACGAGACCATCGCCGCATTCCTTGGTGTGAACTTATCCGTCAGCGAACCAAAGACGGGGCGTCCGCCGCCATTGAAGACCGCAAAGAACCCGACCAGCATCGTGGCAAGCCCGGTCTCGATACCCACATCGGTACCCACCGGTTTTGCAATCGAGATGGCCATCAGCCCGGCCAGGCAGCCGATGAAGTAGCAGGCCCAGAGCGCATAGAATGACGATGTCTTGAGCATTTGTTCGCGCCGGAACTCACAGGTGACATGCTGACCCGCTACGGGTGCAGGGGGTGTCCACCCCGCAGGTTTCCACCCGGTTTTCGGGAATTTCAGGGGCATGGCTAACAATATCGTTAAGATGATCATCACAACCCCGAAGATCCGAAATGTGTTCATTACTCCATAGGAACCGATGAAATATCCTGCAAGGTTGGCCGTGATGAGTGCAGAGAACCCGAACCCAAGGACCGTAAGACCTACCGCGAGTCCGCGGCGATCCGGGAACCAGCGGGCGGATACTGCGACCGGTACCCCATAGGCAATACCGACACCGACACCCCCGATGATACCATACATCACATAGAGCATCGGGACTGAGTTTGCAAACGATGCCAGCAGCCAGCCGAGGCCGGTCAAAATCCCGCCAACGATCGTCACGTTCCGTGGCCCGTACTGTTCTATATATTTCCCGGTGAGCGGCATGGCGATGGCAAAGAATGCCAGAAAAACCGAAAACGGCAAAAGGATATCATTGGCTGTTACCTGCTGGCCAAGTGTGCCGGTAAAATAATCGGTAAGCGGCTTGACAAAGACACTCCACGAATAGATCGAGCCTAAACACAGGTTGATGACCATACCGAGGATAACAAGCACCCATCGCCCTTTTTCGGGTTCCATGCCGAATAGTTTTTCCTGTACTGTCTCGCTCATTTTCCCTCACAAAAAGGTTAGATTATTCCTCCAGCGTTGAGATATCGCCGGGGTCTATACCCATCTCTTTTGCTTTTAAGACGCGGCGCATGATCTTGCCACTCCGGGTCTTGGGCAGTTTGTCCACGAAATCGATCTCGTGAGGCATTGCGATAGGTCCGATGGTCGTCCGTACGTGATGGAGGAGATCCTGCTTGAGATTATCACTCGGCTGGTTCCCCACGCGGAGGATGACGAACGCCTTGATTGTGTTCCCTTTCACCACATCCGGCTTTCCAATGACTGCCGCTTCGGCAACAGCGTGGTGGGAAACCAGTGCGCTCTCAACTTCTGCGGTGCCGATGTTGTGACCGGCCACGATGATGATATCATCCGCCCGCCCGAGGATCATGATATACCCGTCCTTGCCCTTGACCGCAAGGTCACCTACTGCATAGACACCTTTTATCGTTTCCCAGTATTTCCGGTACCGCTCATCATCCTTGTATACCGTCCGCAGCATGGCTGGCCAGGGTGATTTAACCACGAGAAGCCCGCCGGTACCGGGCTTGACAGAATTACCGTCCTTGTCCACGACATCTGCCTCGATACCCGGGATAGGTTTTCCGGCAAAGCCGGGGCGCATGGGCTCCCCGATCATCGTTGTAATCATATGCATGCCGGTCTCGGTTTGCCACCAGGTGTCAAGGATCGGGATCTTGTCCTTACCAATGACATGGTAATACCACTCGAATGCTTCAGGATTCAGCGGTTCTCCGACAGAGCCTATGATTCGAAGGGAGTTCAAATTGTACTTATTAGGCCAGACCTCTCCCATCTTCATGAACATCCGGATTGCTGTCGGGGCAGTATAGAAGATCGTGATCTTCTGCTCCTCTATAAGATTCCAGAAGCTGCCCGCATCCGGGTAATCGGGGGTCAGTTCGGAAATAAAGACGGTTGCACCGACGGCAAGAGGGCCGTACACTATGTAACTGTGACCCGTGATCCAACCGGGATCTGCAGTACACCAGAAAATATCATTGTCCTTCAGATCGAAGACATATTTACTGGTGTAATAGGTGCCTACCATGTACCCGCCGCAGGTATGCATGATACCCTTCGGTTTTCCGGTAGATCCGCTGGTATAGAGGATGAAGAACGGATCTTCGGCATCCATGACTTCCGGCGGACAAACATCGGACACCCCCTCCATCATCTCGTTGAAATCCAGCTCGCGCTCGTGGAGATCCACCGGAGGATCCCGCCTCCGCAGAACGATAACATGTTCCACGGTGGGAGCATTCATGATCGCTTCGTCGACGATTGCCTTGAGCTGGATTGCCTTGCCGCGGCGGATCGAGATATCTGCGGTGATGACCACTTTTGCTTCGGCATCCTGGATCCGCATGTTCAGGGCACCGGCGCCAAATCCTCCGAATACGACATTGTGGATCGCGCCGATGCGGGCGCAGGCAAGCATGGCGATGAGCTGCTCGGGGACCAGCGGCATGTAAATACAGACACAGTCCCCCTTCTTCACGCCAATCTTCTTCAACGCATTTGCAAAGCGTGAGACCTGTGAGAGGAGCTTCTGGTAGGTAAAGATACGTTCCCGGCCCTCTTCGCCCCGCCAGATAAGGGCCACCTTGTTGCGGCGGTTATCATTCACGTGGCGATCAAGGCAGTTTGCCGTGATGTTCAGCTTGGCATTGGTAAACCACTTGACATAGGGGTAATTCCATTCTTTGACGGCATCCCATGGTTTGATCCAGTCAAGCTCCTTTGCCATATTTTCCCAGAATCCATCCGGGTCGGCAAGAAAGTCTTTGTATACTTTCTCGTAGTCTCCCATCCATGCATTTTTTCTGTACTGTGGGTCGGGTGTGTATGATTTCACATCCTCGACGAGTTTGACATTAAAATCCTCTGTCATGTGCCCACCAATTTAACATTATTAATCATGCAAAACATCCTATATATAATTTGTCGAAGACCCGTTCGACAAATCTGCCCACGGAGATTGGTTTCCGGTGTGAAAAAGAGAAAACGAAGATATTGTTTTTATGGTTCTGGTTCAGCGCGCAGGGGAATCCGCAGTCCGTGGGTTGGATATAAAAAGGGTTATCTGTCCGGGTTTTTCAATATAGGATCGATGCTCGACAAATTCAAGGGGTGCCTGCTGGGTGCAGCGATTGGCGATGCGCTGGGTATGCCCAACGAGAGCGGTGCTCCTAACCTGAACAAGATGAAGTATGGGTACCGCCGCCCCTACAAAGGCCATCCCAACGAAGGCCTGAATCCTGGACAATATACTGATGATACCCAGATGATGATCCTGGTTGCAACCCTTCTTGCTGACGGAAAATTCAATGAGGAGCGGTATGTGACCGCTCTGCGTGAACTCTATGCGAGAGGAAACCTCCGCTTTCCCGACGGGTCTGTTTCCACGGTGTGTGAACAATCGGTAAAAGAGAATGTTCCCCAGAAAGGGGTGAAATCCACCACCTCCGGCTGCCTCCCGATTGCGATCCCGTTCGCCTTGGCATTTCCTGATATGAATGAAGGATGTGAACGATCAGTCCGGGCGTGTAATGTCACTCATTCCCACCCGGCAACCCATGCAGCAGTCTCAACCTTTGTCACCCTCATCTATCATGCTCTCCACGACAGCCCCGATCCTGTTGGAAAAGCTCTGCATAAGGCACAGGCGGAAGACGAATTGCTTGGGGGAAAGATCAGGAATGCACTTGTATTAGAGAAAGAGGGAATGGAAACCGAGACAGCTCTACTCAAAATCGGTAATGATGTATCGGTATTCCAGACATTGCCAATAGCGTTTTTCTTGATCAGCAGGTATTCTCACCCGCCGGATCTGCTCACGGTTGCGGCCAACACCGGGGGAAATACCGATACCATCGCGTGTATCTGTGGCGCATATCTCGGTGCAGCAAAAGGGATCGGAGCACTTCCCGCAGATCTGCTCGAAGGACTTGAAGACCGCCAGCGGATAGAACTGCTCGGTCAGCGGCTGTATAGTGTGTATTCCCGCAAACTGGATAAGGTGTAATTCCTTTTTTTTAATTCGGTCAAATTTCCCGTTTAGCCCGCTCCCCGCTTTAAAAAGCATTAAATTTTGACAATCGGATACTCTTGTTATGAAAATTGCGATTATCGGGGCCTCCGGCTATGCCGGTGGTGAACTGGTTCGCCTGCTCGTTCAGCACTCAACGGCAAAAGTCACGTGTGTCACGTCACGCAAACTGGCAGGAACCCCCCTTGATCAGGTCCATCCTCACCTGAAAGGGTTTACCAGCCTCAAATTCGAAAATCCCGACATGGATTCCATCGATGCCGATGTGGCATTTCTTGCAGTTCCCCATACGGCGGCGATGACCCATACCGGCAAACTGCTGGAACGGGGAATCAAAGTCGTCGATCTCAGCGCAGATTACCGGCTGCCAAAAGACATCTACGAGAAGGTGTATGGCGTTGCACATTCCGATTATTTCCCTGCCCCCTACGGTATTCCGGAGCTTCACCGCAAGGAGTGCATCAATGCAAAGTTTGTCGCAAATCCCGGCTGTTTCCCCACGGGAGCGACCCTTGCAGCAGCCCCCCTTGCAAAATATGCCCATACGGTCATCTTTGACTCCAAGACCGGCGTGAGCGGTGCGGGCGACAATCCGTCTGCCACCACCCACTATCCGAACGTCGGGGACAATGTCGGACCCTACAAATGGACGAGCCACCGCCATCTTGCCGAGATGAAACAGGAACTCTCCGGTCTGGGTTCAAAAGCAAACGTCTACTTTACTCCCCATCTTGTACCGGTGAACCGCGGTATCCTTACCACCGCCCATATCCTGCTCAAAGAACCCCTTGGACAGAAAGAAGTAGAGAAACTCTACCAGGATTTCTATAAAGATGAATATTTTGTCCGGTACCAGAAACCCTCGCTTGCTGCAGTCCGGGGCAGCAACTTCTGCGACCTGATGGTGGAGAGCGAAGGAATGCGTGTCGTTGCAGTCTCTGCAATCGATAATCTGGTAAAAGGCGCAAGCGGGCAGGCGATCCAGAACATGAACCTGATGTGCGGGCTTTCCGAACAGGACGGGCTCGTCAGCGCAGGGATGCTCCCCTAGGTGACTAAAATGCTGGTAAAAGACGCAATGACGAAAAACCCGGTGGTATGCACTGCCGAAACCCCCCTCCGTGATGCGGTTGGTCTGTTCCGGAAGCATCATATCGGTGGCCTGCCGGTGATGGAAGGCGGGGAACTTGTCGGTATGCTTACCGAGTCGGATCTCATCTCGCTCCTTGAATCCGAACGGATCTCTGATGATCTCTGGCTGCCGTCGCCTTTTGAGATCATCGAGATTCCTATACGCGAGTATGTGAACTGGGAAAAGACCAAACATGCCCTGCGCAATATCGGGGATATGCCGGCAAAGAAGGTGATGACTCACCATGTGATCACCGCTACTGAGGATATGGATGTTGAAGCTGCAGCATCCTTAATGCTCAGGGAAGGTGTTACCCGCCTGCCGGTGATGCAGGGGAAAAAACTGACCGGTATTCTTACCCGGGCAGATATTATTAATGCAGTCGGTGCATCCTATCCGGAATCAAATGGTACGGGTGCCTAAATGACATTACGGAGTATCTGTGCAGTCAAGGGAGTCACTGCGTATGGCATGAAAGAAGGAAAGTTCGGTCTGGCCCTTATCCGTGCAAGTGGCACTGCCGCCGGGGTTTTTACCGAAAACCTTGTCAAAGCAGCACCGATAGAACTCATGCGCAAGCAGATAAAGAAAGGCACAATGGAAGCGGTTATCGCAAACAGTGGCTGTGCCAATGCTTATACCGGGAAGCGCGGGTATGAGGATGCAGTTGCAATGACCGAGTTTGCTGGCACTGCACTCGGGGTCGACGCGAAACAGATCGGGATTGCCAGCACAGGGGTCATCGGGCGCTATCTCGATCTCCCGCTCATTGAGCGCCAGTGCAAATTGATTGCCCCGAAACTTGATCGCACATTCGAGGCAGAAACCCTTGCTGCACAGGCAATCATGACAACCGATCTCTACCCCAAGCATGCACTGGTGGAGAAAGAGTCGTTCTGTATCGGCGGTATAACGAAAGGAAGCGGCATGATCGCCCCCAACATGGGTACGATGCTCGCATTCATTTACACCGATGCCGAGATCGGCGCAAAACCGCTTTCCGAAGCCCTGAAAATGGCAACAAAGAGGACATTCAACCGCGTAGTTGTCGATGGTGACATGAGCACCAACGACATTGCGCTCTGCACGGCAACAGGAGCTGCCGGCAAAGTGCATGCAAAGGAGTTCTCCGCTGCACTCGAGGAGTGCTGCCGCTCCCTTGCTATGCAGATTGCCGCTGATGGCGAAGGGGCGTCGAAGCTGCTTGAAGTGACCGTCACGGGTGCACCGAAAGAGGATGATGCAGCAAAGGTTGCCCGCACCGTGATCGAATCCCCGCTTGTCAAGACTGCGGTATACGGCGAGGATCCCAACTGGGGCCGTGTGGTTGCGGCAGCAGGCCGGGCGGGTGTGAAGTTCGATCCCAACGCCGTCTCACTCTGGATCAGCGATGGCAATGTGAAGTACCCTCTCGTTAAATCCGGTGAAATCATCGCCGATCTCAAGAATGCGAAGATGGCCATGCACGGAAAAAAGGTGATCTTTATCCTCGATCTTGCCGCAGGAAAGGCAGAAGCGACTGCCTGGGGTTGTGACCTGACAGAGAAGTATGTCGAGATCAATGGGAGGTACACCACATGATGAAACGCGAAGACGTGCTCATGGAAGCCCTGCCGTACATCCAGCAGTTCCACGGCAAGACCATCGTGATCAAGCTCGGCGGCCACGCAATGGTGGACCCGGTAGTGCTGGAGAACGCAATCCGCGATGCCGTGCTCCTGCACTACGTGGGGATCCGCGTGGTCCTCGTACATGGCGGTGGCCCGGAGATATCCGAGAAGATGAAGGCGATGGGAAAGGAATCCGTCTTTGTCGGGGGTCTCCGGGTGACCGACCCGGAAACCCTTGAGATTGCCCAGATGGTGCTCGTAGGCAAGATCAACAAAGGGATCGTCTCGCTGATTGCGAAATGCGGTGCCCGGGGTGTCGGGCTCTCTGGTAGCGACGGCAACCAGATTATCGCAAGGAAGATGGATCTCCAGAAGATCGAAGTTGAAGGTGTCCAGAAAGAAGTGGATCTCGGGCATGTTGGCGAGATCGAATGGATTGACCCGGCACTCCTGAATACACTGCTCGATACCAGCTACATCCCGGTTGTAGCCCCGATAGCGATTGACCGGTTGGGTGCGAGCCTGAATATCAACGCTGACACGGCAGCGGGCGATATTGCCATTGCCCTCAAGGCCTACAAACTCGTGAATATGACGGATGTTGACGGTGTCATGGATGCAAAACGGACAATGGTATACCGGAAACTGACCATCAATGAAGCAACTGCCATGCAGAAGTCCGGGGCGATTGGTGAAGGCATGATCCCAAAAGTGGGCTCGGTGATCAAGGCAGTAGAAAATGGCGTGAAATATGCCCACATCATCAATGGTAATATCGAGCACAATCTCATCCTCGAACTCTTCACCAGAGACGGTGTGGGGACAATGATCTCATTAAAATGATTTTTATGAGATTTTCGTAGAGGTATTTTATTAATTGGCAATCTACCATTCAATATCAGGGTTTTTAAGGATGGATAAAACAATAAAAATCGCCGTCGGGTTCTTCATCGTTGTGGCTCTTGTATGTGCAGCATTTTTTATCCTGTCCCAGAATGCCGGAAATACTCCTATACCGGGTTTTGGAAGTCCCGTGCAGGATAAAGTGACAGTGTATTTTCTCTATGGTGAAGAATGCCCGCACTGCCATAACGTGATGCCGTTTATCGAGTCACTGAAGAAAAAATACCCGGAAGTGGATTTCCAGATCCTCGAAACCTGGCATAACCAGACCAACTGGGCTCTTTCCCAGTCATTGAACAAGAACCTTGGTGTGAAAAATGCCGGTGTTCCTGAAGTGATTATCGGCAACATTGTTCTCATCGGCGAACGGGATATACCCGCAAAACTGGAAGCTGCCATTATCGCTGAATTAAAAAAAACCGGTAATTGACGGGCAGGAATCCAAGCGATCCCCCATCAACCATTCAGATGCCAGAATTCAACCCACCCTGCTGATAAGATAAAAGGATCATTTTCTTAAAAATAGCAGAACCGCATATTCTTTTATCGTCCTGAACAATAGGTTATGAGACTCTTGTTATGGAAAAAACACAAAAGTTTTTCCTGATCGTGCTGGCAGCCATCATCGTCAGCGCCGGGTTTTTTCTTGCTGCCCCTTCTTTCAATCCCCTTAAGACAGCAACCCCCCCTCCCTCAACAGTCCATACATCTGATCCTGTAACCGCATTCTATTTTTACGGTGACGGTTGCAGCCACTGTGAAAAGGTTAAACCCCTTCTCGCGGCTCTTCAGACAAAATATCCTGAACTCAACCTCACCCGGCTTGAGATCTATAACCATTTTGAAAACCTTCAGAAGTTCACGGAAATGAGCGGCAAGTACGGTATTGCCCGTCCCGGAGTCCCCGCAATCTTTATTGGAAACACCTCATTGTCCGGTGATGTCGAGATCACAAACCGGTTTGAATCTGAGATCCTTATCGAGAAACAGCGGCTCGCGTCCTGTAACATTACTGCCCAACCCGTAATACCGGAAGAGGATCCCAGCTGCACGCAGGAATCCCCGCTCAGTCTGCCGCTGGTTGTCTTTGCAGCTATCGTTGACAGTGCCAATCCCTGCGGCTTGTCCGTCCTGGTCTTCCTGTTGATCCCGATGGCTGCTGCCGGGAGCAGGAGGCGCATCCTGCTTGTCGGTGGTGCCTACATCACCGCGATGTTCCTGTTTCATCTTCTGGTGGGAATCGGGCTTTTCTCGGTGATCTCCTTCTCCGGGTTCTCACGGGTGTTTGCCATTATCGGGGGGGCCGTTGCTCTTCTTCTGGGGATTATAACGATCGCCGATGTGCTCCGGAACAAGGAGACCTTTATCCTGTCCATACCGGAATCGCAAAAAGGCATGCTCGGGAACTATATCCGCATCGCGTCGCTTCCTGCAGCATTTATCCTGGGGATCCTTGCCGGCATCCTCGGCTTTTCCTGTACCGGGGGCATCTATATCAGCATCCTCGGTCTCATGGGAAGGGAGATGACGGTGATGGCCGGGTTACCATGGCTTGTACTGTACAACCTTGTCTATGTCCTCCCCCTTATCCTGATTACCCTTCTCGTTGCGTATGGCATATCCCCTGAACGGGCTGACAGCATGAGAGCGAAGTACAAGAGGACGATCAGGATGATTATCGGTGTGATACTGGTTGCGCTTGGGGCTGTCATCCTTCTCGGGTGGATGGGGTAAATCTCCCGGAATTTTTTTAACTGTTTTTAAAAAAGCAGAATCAGGGAAGATTCCCGTCCCCGGAACATTCGTGCTGGCGCTCCTCGCTCATCGCAATGAGCTGCTCGAATATTTTCTGGACGGCGACAGGATCGATTTTAGCTTCAACCGCCTGATCAAAAACCGTGTTCAGGACTTCGGAAGCCCGGTGCTCATCGTGAACAGGAATTCCCGCATGGATCTTGATTCTGGCAATCTTTATTGCAAGATCCTGTCGGTGTGCAATGAGCCGGATAATCTCTTTGTCAGTCTTGGTGATCTCTGCCCGTACGGTCTCCAGGGACATATGATATACATTTCTGATTCTTTACATAAACGTGTTTATCCTCGCATTAACACCAAAGCAGATATCGGAAGAGCACCCTATCTGATCCGGTGATTTCATGCTCGAACGTATTTCCCGCAGGGAAGAGTTTGATCTTTTTATTGCGTGGATAGCGATATCCCTCTCGTTTGCGATTATCAAGATCGCACCCTATGGTATAACTGGCCCTGTCAGGTCAATAGATCCTGTTGCTGCACTGGTTTTTTTAGGCATCGCCCTCCTGACAGCCGGTATCGGTTTTATCTTTCATGAGATGGCCCACAAGTTTACCGCAATAAAATTCGGGTACTGGGCGGAATTCCGGAAAGACAATACCATGCTGCTGTTCGCGGTGCTCCTTGCAGCCCTAGTCGGTTTTGTCTTTGCTGCCCCGGGCGCAACGGTCATTTACAGCAATTCAGGGAGCGGGCAGGGTTTAACCAAGCGGGAGAACGGTATTATTTCAGCATCCGGACCGGTTGTTAACCTCCTGCTCTGCATCCCCTTTGCCGCACTAGCACTCTTCGGAGGCCATGCGATCGGTGGCCTGCTTACCTATATCGGTATCTTCGGCATCCAGATCAACGCGATGATAGCAGCGTTCAATATGCTTCCCATCAGCGTTCTTGACGGACGGAAAGTCATGGCATGGAATATCCCGATCTTTGCCCTGTTAATAATTGCCTCGTTCGGGACACTCATAGGATCATTCTATCTTCTCTGATCCGCAATTTTTTTTAAAATATAGATGGAACGCTTACTCATTCCGTTTTTAATTTTTCAATAACCCCAACTACTTTCTGCCCTTTCTCAAACGCTTCCTTAAGTGCAGTCGGGTGGTTCTTGATCCCCTTGAATTCATCCATATTATTGGCGATGATATTATCGTAGTATTCGAACCCGGTACCGTTGAATATGGCTGTTATCGCAGGAAATGCCCCGTCAAAGACATGGTCCCAGTTCTGCCCGGCCGTGGAGATGAAGAGACCTTTATGCCGTTTTATATGTTCATCGGGGAAATAGAGTGTTTTTAAGATGAATTTCCGGGCCCAGAGATACTGTCCCCGGTCAATCAGCCCTTTGAGTTCGGCAGTGATTCCCATCGTATAAATGGGAGATGCCACGGCGATACAGTCCGATGCCAGTATTTTTTCAAAGAGAAGGATTGCATCATCTTTCACAACGCAGTCGCCGGTTTTATGACATGCATTACAGCCCCGGCATGGGGCGTAATCCAGATCCTTGAGCACCACTTTCTCAACCAAGGCACCGGCAGCACGTGCCCCATCGAGAAAACTATCGAGCAGCGTTTCCGTATTTCCACGTCGGTGCGGACTTCCGGATATGCCGAGGACGCTGACGGTCATAACTTCACGCCGCAAGCCGTTTTTTGATCTCGGCAAGCATGGTCTTCCCGAGTTTCTCGGCATCAGTCCGGGCGGCAGGGTGTTTCTCGATCGCCCCTTTTTCATCGACTCCATTGATCATCAGGTAGGAGATGTCAGCATCCTTGATGTCAATGACATGGAAGAAACATTTCACTGACGGGATTGCAGCGTCAAAGACATAGTCCCAGTTTTGCCCGGCAGAAGCGAGAAATCCCCCAAGCCTCTTACCCTTGCGTTCCGGGGGAACAATGGGGAGCTTAAGTACATATTTTCTTGAACGGAAAACCTGCGCCCGGTCGATCAGGGCTTTTGGCTGCGAGGCAATACCCATGCAGTAGATCGGAGAGGAGAGCAGGATGATGTCAGCAGCGATGATCTTGTCATGATACATATCCATGCCATCGCGCTGCACGCAGGCATTGAGTTTCTCGCAGGCATTGCACCCCCGGCAGGGATTGATGTTGGCATCGGTCAGGGCGACTTTCTCGATGACAACATCCGGGTCAGCGATCATCCCGCCCAGCACCCAGTCCAGCAGTGTCTCGGAATTACCATGTCTCCGTGGACTTCCGGCAAAGGCGAGGACTTTGATCGGCATAACCGTGATCTTTGTCATGCGTCATAAAAAAGGATTGGATAGGGAACATGAACAAAAGATTACCGAGATGTGTGTAAGGGAGCACAGGTTGGTTATCTGTTCGCATTGTTTCCGGGCTGGATCGTTCTGCCAAAAACATCCCGGAGTTATGCCCCCCTCTCCAGTCACTTGGATGGGGTAAAAAAAATATTAAAAGCAGGGATCCCCCCTAGGGTAGGTCATATACGAGCAGGAATCCTTTTGTATCGTGGGAGAAAATCAGGAAAAAGGTTATCTTTCTGTAACGAGTCCCGGCCCGCTCACACTTTCTTGAAGCAAAGATACCAGTCTTTGCACTCGTATCCTTCGCTCATACGCTTGTCCATCTCTGCCGTTGTCTTTGGCGGAGGCACAACCACTTTGTCGCCCGGCTGCCAGTTCGCAGGTGTGGAGACTTTAAACTTGTCCGTGGTCTGGAGTGCCTTGATCAGTCGTATGATCTCGGGCATGAACCGCCCGTTCTGGAGCGGGTAGTAGATCATCGCCCGCATGATTCCCTTGTCATCGATGAAAAAGACGCAACGGACCGCAGCAGTCGATGACTGTCCCGGGTGGATCATGCCGTACTTTTTTGCAACCTTCATGGTGAGGTCAGCAATGATTGGGAACGGGATGGTTACTCCCATCTTCTCCTTGATCGCATGCACCCATGCTAGATGTGCTGATATGCTGTCAACGGACAGGCCGATCAGCTGGACATTCAGTGACTGCAACTCGTCATAAATCTGCGTAAAAGCCAAAAATTCCGTGGTGCACACCGGAGTGAAGTCCGCCGGATGTGAAAAGAGAACCACCCATTTCCCTTTCAGGGATGAGAGCTTGACAGGCCCCTGGGTGGTCTCTGCCTCGAAATCCGGCGCCGGTTCACCGAGAACGGGAAACGCGATACAGGTATCTTCTTCCATGATGTTTCACCGCAGAAGTGGATTACGGCATTACCTCATCAAGCTGGGCTTTGCCGTAGACATATGCGGGCATACCGGAAAGCAGGAATGTCACACGGAGCGCCTCTTCTACTTCTCCTTTAGTAACCCCAAGATTCTTTGCTCCTGCCAGCTGAGCCCGGACAGCATGCTGGTCCCGCATGGCAGCTGCAATCGCAATTGCGATCAGTTTTTTGGTCTTACCCGAGATCTTTCCATCATCCCAGATGTACTGCTCGAATCTCATAACGAGGTTGAACATCTCGGGTTCCTTGGTGGTCAGCTCCCTGAAAAATTTCGGCACTTTTCCGATCTTCTTCTCAAGGGTTTTGAGTTCTTTTTCCGATCCTTTCTTAGCTACCGGCTTTTTTGCCGGCACTTTTTTTACGGTCGCCTTTTTCGCTGCCATAATAAATCACTCCTCCAGCTGCATGGGTTCGCCGCAGCAGACCAGTTCGCCACCGCCGGCCTCTTTGACCTCAACAACATTGCCGCAGATCTCACACTTAAAGATCTGCCCCTCTTTTGAGACGTTCACCATGGAGAATTCCTCATGATTTCTTCAGATAAGCCAGGGAGCGGGATTCCCGAATACCTGTTTTTTTGCCGGGGCTCCCAGAATTCATGCATGCCGTACTGTGCCCGAGAAGAAAAATGTGAAATCAGATGTTGCTCTTACCGCGTTTTGGCGGATTCTTTGCATCTGCCGGTGTCTTTACGTCAGGACGGATATGGGTCATCGGGAAGCACTGGTACTCTTCGCAGGCGCAGGCGGGACATTTCCTGAGGTCCTGTTCGCTCTTGTCGAGTGTGAGTTCCTTGCCACAGTCGATGCATACATATTTGCCGGGTCCGACTTTCTGTCCTGCGTTGTACGTCTTATTTTCGGTCAAACGATTCACCAAACCTCTCATCTACGCCAAAGATATATATGGGTTGTGTTCGTGCCAGTTGCTTTACCCCATCTCTCTACGGATTTTCAGAAGTGCAGGATCCTATGCAAAGGTATATGCTGATTTTTCACGTCTACTGTTGTATGGGAAAAAAGGTCATCGGCCTTCTGGGGAGTCCCCTGTCTGACGGCAACACCGCACAACTGCTTGACCGTGCGCTCAAGGGCGCTGAGGCTGCCGGCTGCACGGTTGAAAAAATTGAAGTAGCCAGTCTCGATTTCCAGGCATGCATGGAGATGATGTTCTGCAAAGACCATGAGACCTGTATCATAGACGATGACATGCAGCAGCTGTACCCGAAGTTCAGGGATATGGACAGCCTCATTATTGCCACACCGGTTATGACCATGGGAATTCCCGGAAAATTAAAATCGCTGATGGACCGGTTCCAGGTTTTTTTCATGGCCAAGTACATGCGGAAAAAGTCATTCATTGCAAAGGAAAAAAGAGCAGGGCGCCAGGGGCTCTTCATCTGTATATCGGGCATGAAGATCCCGGAGGTTTTTATCGGTGCCAAACTGACCGTTCAGGCATTCTTTGACATCATCGACTGCCAGTACGCGGATGAGCTTTTAATCAGCGACATGGATACGATCCGCGATGTGAAAGAACACCCTGACCTGCTGGATGCTGCCTATCAGAAGGGGTTTGCTCTCGGAAAATTGCTTTCGGCGTAATCTCCACCCACTAAAAACCCAAATCACACCATAAAAATCCGTTGTTGCTGGAATGTCCCGTAATGACTTCCCTATTCCACTAGAGCAGTCCCCGTTCTTTCATGCTCCGATAACCGGTCTTTGTCACAATGATATGGTCGATCAGCTGGATGCCCAGCAGCAGTCCAGCCTCCCTGAGCTGTGTGGTAATTGCGATATCCTGCGGACTGGGTTCAAGGGAACCTGATGGATGATTGTGAACGCAGATCACCGATGCAGCCCGGTCAGTTATCGCATCCGCATAGACTTCACGGGGATGGACAAGGCTGTGGTTGAGCAACCCTACTGTTATGATCCTGCCGGAAAGCACCTCTCCGGCGCCATTGAGGGTAATGCAGATAAAATGCTCCTGCCGTTTGTCCCGTATTTCCGTAATAAGCGGTAGCGGGAGGATGTCCTGCGGTTTCGTCACTTTGATACAGCTATCAGAGGGTGCACAGTAGCGCTTTCCCAGCTCAAAGCATGCCATGAGCTGCGAAGCCTTGGAAGGGCCGATTCCTATAACCTTGAGAAGATCATTATATTGGATTGAGCCCCGATGGTCCTTTAAGAGCCCGCAGATCTCCTTAGCAATCTCACGGACATCCTTACCCTGTGTGCCCCTGCCAAGGATTGATTCGATCAGTTCCTGCTCTGAGAGTGATGCTACCCCTTTCTTGGCAATCTTCTCACGTGGCCTGTCCCGTTCAGGAACATCTTTCATCTTCCTCATAGTAAAAACCCGGTATCCAGGAGATGGCAGAGGCCCGTAATCCTGTGGTGTGTCAGGGGTACTTTTTCGCACAGTAAAAACCTTTCTTTTTGCAGTGGGAAAAAACGCATTTTCTGCCCCATGAAGAATCTTTAAGTCAAATTCCCACCATACCGTATCCTTATGTCAACTATTGAGAATGCAAAAGAGGCGTTTGCCGGAGAGTCCCAGGCAAACCGCAAATACCAGGCTTTTTCAGAAAAGGCCGCAGATGAGGGTTTTAAAAACATTGCAACGCTATACAAAGCCGCTTCGGAAGCAGAGGCCATTCATGCAAAAAAGCTTTTAAAAGTGCTTGCTGCAATTGAACCCACAGCAAAGAACCTTGAAGCCAGCATTGCCGGCGAGACGCATGAGTTTACCACCATGTATCCTGGGTTTATCAAAGTGGCTGAGGCAGAGGGAAGATCCGATGCAGTGCTTGCGTTCACCCATGCGATGAAAGCCGAGCAGGTGCATGCAACCCTATACAAGAAAGCACTCGATGCAGTAAAAGCGGGAAATGATCTTGGACGAGAAAAAATTTTCCTCTGCCCGGTCTGTGGAAATATTGAGACAGGTAAAGCCCCCGACAAGTGTCCGATCTGCGGTGTTTTTGGAAAACAGTTCCGGGAAATCACTCTATAATTATTCACTCGTTTTTCCCAATTTCATTTTCTTTCTCTTTTCTCCCCTCTTTTTTGCGCCGGTGAAGCCACACAACAACAAGAATAAGTGCAATCAGGGTTGCCCATGATGCGGAGTAGATGATAATGATCGGGTTGACAAACACGTTCTGCGGAATAAATACCGGGGGTTTGGGTGGAAGTGCGATGCTATCGAACCTGACGGCAACACGGGTAGGAAATCGCTCTTTTCCATCGAAATAACGAATAGTAACCGTGGCATTTCCTGAAGGAACTAATCCCTCTGCGGGGGCATTGTTGGTGTTGGGAAAAGCGATCGTACGGGTAATCCTGCCGTTTTCATCGCTAATCTCGAGATACCACGCATCCGGATCTGCTTTTGCATAGAGATCCCGGGCGCCCACGATGAGTTTTGAATCTGCCGGCAGACCCACACTCCAGATCCCATTGTCAGTTTTATTTGAAAAGGAAAGGATCCGAACGATCGATTCTCCCTCTTTCATCTGCAGAGTGCCTGATGCCGGATAACAGATCGCTGCCGGTTCTTGTGCTTTGCCCGTGATTGGGGGTGCCACCAGTTCCTGCGAGCAGCGGAACCGATCGTCCATGACCTGGCCATACGTCAGTGCCCGCGGATATATTCTCACCTCATCAAGCCCCCCCTGGAGGTAATCCGAGCATCCCGCATTCGGCCGATCCCCGGTCCCGGCATTTGCACCGAGTATCACGTAATTAGGGTACTCGTAATGGATCAACCCCGATGCGTTCTGTTGGTTTCTCAGCACACCATCAAGATATATCTTCAGGCTCTGCCCATCATAGGTTCCTGTGACATGGTGCCACTGGTTCAATGATATGCTTTCGTGCTGCACAGGGATTTCTGTATCCCCATATCCTTCGATATTTACTGTCCACCACAAGTCCCCGCCGTCGCCAATGCCCAGCTGGTAACCCCCTTCATTGTAAGATGAGATAAATGTCTGCGGGCGGAAAGAGTCGGTATAGAACCATGTGGAGACGGTGATTGCCTTTTCAGGATGATTGTGGGAAGAATACGGAATAACAACGTAACTGTTGATCCCGTTAAACAAGAGAGCTCCCCCACACCCCCCGTTCTCGATACGCAATGTACTGTGAAGCGTCCCGCTATTCCCATGCCCGGAACCATCGAGAACATAAACACCACTGCCCTCGTTAAAATTAAGGTACAACGAAGGTTCTGTTGTTGTGTCCAGCTGTCCAGATGCAACACCCCCCAGCAACAGAAGGAACAGGAAAAAAAGGGCCGGTATACGCAGTCCCCTTCTGCTACAGATGGTGCTCATGGTATCTGATCAATGTTTTATGGGGGCTCATTAAAAAAGAATATTCCTATTGGCTGGTATAAGGCAGAGAGCTCCCCGTCCATATATTTATATGACGGCAGTGCGTTTCTGGAAATGATGACAAAAGTCACCGTCTACTCCACCCAAAACTGCCCATATTGCCGGATGGCCAAGGCCTTCCTTGATAAACACGGTGTCCCGTACGAGAGCATTGATGTTGGTGCGGATAATGAAGCTGCCAAGAAGATGATCGATCTCTCCGGCCAGCGCGGCGTACCGGTAATTTTGATCGATGATGAGGTGATTGTCGGTTTTGACTCAGAGCGCCTCAATGAACTTTTCGGAGAACCTCCGACCAGTGACAGTTACGATGTCGTGATTGTCGGCGCTGGCCCGGCCGGACTCACGGCCGGGGTCTACTGTGCCAGAAAAATGCTAAACACGATCATCATCAGCGAAAATATCGGTGGACAGGCGCTGGAATCGTGGGCGATCGAGAACTACATGGGTTACCGGATGATCTCCGGGGAAGAGCTGATGAAAAAATTTGAAGAGCAGGTAAGGACGCTCAATATACGGCTCGAACTCGATAAAGTGACTTCGGTTTCACAGGACGACGGTCTTTTTAATCTCAGCACAATCTCGGGAAACACGTTGAAGGCAAAGTCGGTAATCCTCACCCAGGGCAACCGGCCGAAAAAACTGGGGGTGGCAAATGAGGAACAATATCTCGGGCGCGGTCTCTCGATCTGCTCTACCTGCGACGGCCCGCTTTACAAAGGAAAGCAGGTGGCCATTGTCGGCGGGGGGAATTCTGCGCTGCAGACCGCTATCGAGATGAGTGATATCGCCCAGTCAGTCAGCCTTATCGTGCGTAGCACTATACGGGCAGATGCACTCTATGTCGAGAAGCTCAAAGAGCGGAAGAACATCACGGTATATACGGGCTCGCATGTGTCAGCCCTGCACGGGGAAAAGTTTCTCTCGGGCATCACGATCAAGGATGAGCAGGGTAAGGAACAACAGATCAACCTCGATGGTGCATTTATTGAGATAGGCTGGCTGCCCAACACGGATATGGTAGAGAACCTGGTAAAACTCAATGAGAAGAAAGAGATCATCGTTGATATCAATGGCCACACCAGCATCCCCGGCATTTATGCCGCTGGGGATGTAACGTCGGTGAAGAGCAAGCAGATCGTTATCGCGTCTGGGGATGGGGCAAAGGCCGCGCTTGAAGCGTTTGAGTATCTGATGATAGCGGGTAAGAACTGAATTATTCTCGGATCATTTTTTTAAAAACTGCGGCTTCTTACCTGTGTTTTCGACAATAAAAGTACACACCTGTTGAAGCAAGTAAGATTACAATTATGCCAATAATGAGGAATCCAAATATTTCTGGATTGAAGTTACAAAATCTCCCAAGGTATTGACGTTGTTGTCCGGATAAAGCGATGTTGTATGACTCGTTTCCAAGTTCGTATGCGCCATGAGCTTTTTCACGCGCTTGTGAATAATTTCCGGTAGCAATTGCCTCATTAGCCTCGGTAATGTAAGCTACTGCCAGTTCGCGTTTAGCTAGAATCGCTGGGAGCCGCAGGTCATTCGTTTTGTACCATGCGATTACAGCGTCAGCATTGTTTATGGGAATTTGTGCAGCGGTGATCTCGTTCTCTGCCCATGCTTTGTCGAGAAGGCGTTCGCCTTCAGTGATCGAATTCTGTGCGTCACCTAATAATGTCAGTGCTTCAGTGTATTTTTGCTCAGGCAGACTTGATGCCGCATCCATGCTGTTTTGCGCTTCTGTAAATTTTCGTTCTGCAGCAGATGTATTTACACCCCTTGCAGTGTTTTCATCGATATGAGATTTGAACCTTTGAAGCGTTTCATCCATCGGCTCTATGCAGCATGAAATTTCTTTTAAATATAGAATTGTTACTCTGGATTCTGTCGTAGATCTGTCAATTGCTCTACCGTTTTCATCTAATTCCTCGATCCTGATAAGTGTGATATTTGATGTTTGGAGAACGTTTGGCGCGGTTCCTTCGAGTTGTAATTGGACTCCGAATACTCTTGGATTTGAAAGTTCAAACCCCGATAGAGAATTGAACTTTCCTCCTTGGATAATAGCAGGGTATTCAATACCCCCGGCAAGAATATCAGGATCCCATTTCGGCTTTTCAAGTTCCGTTGTGTACCGGAGTTCATGAGATAGAGGAAATAACGGTTGTGTTGGCAAATCAATTTTTATGGAAACAACCACCGGTGTACCCGGTACCAAAGCCCCGGGTGGTTCGACAGAGATTCTTGAAACATTATAGGCTATGGCAGATTGGGAAATAACCAGAAAAAAAATGACAATAAGTAAAACCGTTTTACCCAATCTTCGGCATTGCATCATTTAGTGATATATTGAATCTGTAATACTCTTACCGATTTTATAATCGAAAAATGGAATATTGGGTTCGGTCGCTCAGTTCTCCGTTTCTTTCCCCATCTTCCGGTCCTTCTCCTTATACCCCTCGAGCAGCACCGTAGCGATATTCTTCACCGGTTTATCGGTATGACCGGCGATATGGAACTCGCAGAACGGACATGAGGTGATGACGATCTCCGCCCCGGTCTTTTTGATCTCTTCGCCCCGACGCCTGCCGAGTGTTGCTGCCTCCTCAGGGTTTCCGGAGCGTACACCTCCTCCTGAACCGCAGCATATGGATGGCATCTCTACGAGGTCCACAACCTGCCGGATCAGTTCTCTCGGCTGATCGCGGATCCCCTGTCCCCGCATCAGGTGGCAGGGATCATGGTAGGTGGCTTTGATTGGGAGACGTGCCGGAGATTCGATGCCATACTTCGTAAGCAGTTCGTTTATGTCGATAACCTTGAAGGGGGTCTTGTAATCGTTCTTTAACGTAGTACCGCAGCCGGCGCACATGGTCAGGACGGTATCGATACCCCGCGACCTGAACGCCTCGATATTCCGCCTCTGGAGCTCTTCGACATAGGCCAGCTGCCCGGTCCGGATAAGGGGCGAGCTGCAGCAGACCTGATCCCGGGGGATGATGACGCGTATCCCATTGCGCCGGAGCACTTCCATCGCATCGAGCGCTGACTGCGCCTGCCGGAGGTTGTACATGCACCCGACAAAGAATCCGACCGTTGCCTTCACCTGCCCGTACGGCTCGATGACCTCTCCAACATTCTCAAGGAATGTGTCTGAGGTCCGGGGAACACTCCTGCCGGTCTCCCTGATAAGTTCCGCGACCTCAAGGTGCCGGGGCAGCGTAAAGCCCCGCTTATTGGCCTGGGCCCGGAGTTTCTCGATTGCCTTACCCGGAATCTCGATATCTTTCGGGCAGACCTTCCAGCAGGCCTGGCAGGTAGTGCAGGTGAACAGTCCGTCCCTTACCGCATCTGAAATACGGTCGCCGCTGTCACGCGGATCGAGAGCAAGACGCATCTCCTGTCGCATTGCAGTAGGGCCGAGAAACTTTGTTACATCCACGGCAGGACAGACCGAGACACAGCAGAGGCATTCGATGCAGTCCTTTAGTGGCTTCATTGCATCGATCTCGGATTTTTTCGGAAGCACCGCGTGCTCGATGGGCTGCAGGAATGCGATCGCCTCCAGGGTGGGGAGGAGATCGACGACGAGATCCTTTTTCACCGGCAGGTTGATGGGCTCAATTGTAATGCCGTCTTTTGCCTCCTCCATGCAGGCGAGTACCGGTTCACCATTGACCCGGACGGCACAGCTCCCGCACTGGCCCGAGGCACAGGAGTAACGGAACGACAGGGAGGGATCGAGAGTATCGTGAATCGCGTGGAGTACGTGCAGGACGCGGGCACCTTCATTGACATTCACCGTGTAACTCTTCATGTGACCCGTCTCGTCCTTTGCCGGGTCGAACCTGCGGATCCGGACGGTCAGATTCTTCATGCCCCTGCCTCCTTTCGCTCGACTCCTTCGCGGGACTGCGAGATGAATGTGTGGCCGAACGGGGAGTTTGCGGCTTCATATTTCTGTTGTACATCCTTACGTACATGGGCGCCCCGGGACTCCTCCCGTATGAGTGCACTACGGCAGATGAGCGAGGCGGTCAGGCACATGTTCTGCAGGATGCAGCACTCGGCAAGGTTCTGCGCAGATGCAGCACGGAGATTTGCCGTCGAGAGCTGGGTAATGGTCCTCAGCGTATCCCGCAGTTCAGCAGCAGTCCGGAATATGCCTGCTCCCTTCCACATTGCCTGCTGGAGCAGCACCCGCACTTTCGCTGGGTTCTCGGTTCCCGAAAGGAACGCATCCAGGCGGTCCTGCTGTTGTTCGACCTGCATCAGGTCAATCGTCTTTTCCCGTTTCCCTGCGGTACCGGCAGCGTGCCCCGCCCTGCGGCCAAAGACCTGGGTCTCAGCAAGCGCATTGCCTCCAAGCCGGTTGGCGCCATGCACCCCTCCGGCAACCTCCCCGCAGGCATAGAGCCCGGTAAGCGTGGTCTGGCATTTGGGCGTTATCCGCAGGCCGCCCATGATATGATGGGCAGTAGGTGCAACTTCCATGGGCTGGACCCGTATGTCCACCCCGAATTTGAGGAACTGTTCGAGCATCACCGGGAGCCGGGATTCGATCTGCTCCCGGGGGAGATGGGTGACATCGAGATACACACCGCCGTTCTCTGTCCCTCTTCCGCTCTGGATTTCCATGGCAATCGCGCGTGCAACGACATCGCGGGTGGAGAGTTCCATGCGTTCGGGATCGTAATGCTGCATGAACCGCTCTCCCTTGCTGTTTTTGAGTACACCGCCTTCGCCGCGCACCGCTTCCGTCACGAGCCTGCCGCGGGTATCGTATGGATATACAGCCCCGGTCGGGTGGAACTGGATCATCTCCATATCGATCAATTCAGCTCCGGCCCGGTACCCGATCGCATACCCGTCCCCGGTACCGCTCGATGAGTTGGTGGAAATGTCATAAACCTTGGTACCGCCTCCCGTGGCAAGGATGGTGCTGTCGGCCGTGAGCAGGACAAACCGGCCCTTCTCATCCAGTGCTATAGCCCCGCACACCGCATCTCCATCACGGAGCAGGTCAATCACCGTATATTCCTGCATGAGGGTGACCTTGATACCGTCAAGCCGTTCGACAAGCGTGGTCATCATCTCGTGGCCGGTCCGGTCCCCTGCATAGCAGGTGCGCGGGAACCGCTGGCCTCCGAACGGGCGTTGCGCGATCTCGTCATTCTCTGTGACATCAAATACCGCACCCCATTTCACGAGATCGCCCATCCTCAACGGGGCTTCATGCGCGAGAATCCGCACGAGCTCAGGATCATTGAGATAAGCCCCGCCTTTGAGCGTATCTTCGATATGGACCCCGCACGAATCAGCCTCCCGCATGACCGCGTTGTACCCGCCTTCTGCCATCGTGGTGCACCCGCCTTTGCCCACGATGGTCTTTGATACCAGCACTGTATCGCCGTGCTGCGAAGCTTCAATGGCAGCCCGAACGCCCGCTCCGCCGCTCCCGATCACCAGCACATGGCAGTCCACCACGTCATCTGCAAGCATCTTATTATTCTGTGCGTCGTATAGTTACATAAATAGCACAGGAAAAGCGTGAGAGAGCAATGAGATTTTTAATGAAATTTGGCGGGACATCCGTTGCCGATGCCCAGTGCATCAAACGCGTAGTGGATATCCTTGAGCAGCACCACAAAGCCGGCGATGAACTGGCAGTTGTCGTATCTGCGCAGCGCGGCGTGACTGACCAGCTCATCGAGATCGCGGGAAAACTCCCGACTGCAAAGGATGATACTGCAATCGCCCCGTTAATCCAGGCACTGAGCAAGCGGCATATGACCACCCTTGAAGGTGCTGCACCCGCTCATATCGCTGAAGTGGGGGCAGCGATCGAGGATCAGCTTATCAGCCTCCAGAGTATTCTCTTTGCTATCTATAACCTGCGGGAACTCACCCCCCGTTCAAAAGACCACATCATATCCTTCGGCGAGCGACTGCTTGCGCCAATTCTCGCTGCCGCAATCCGCGAGCGCGGTATCCCCTCAATAGCAATTGATGGCTGCGAAGCGGGGATCCTCACAACTTCCCAGCATGGCGAATCCACAGCCCTACACGAGAGCGACGACCGGATAAAAACTAAGATCGGGCCGATGCTCGGTAAGCAGATCCCGGTGATCATGGGATTCATGGGCTGCTCCCGCGAAGGGATTCTCACCACGCTTGGGCGTAGCGGTTCGGACTATTCTGCCTCCATCATCGGTGCAGGTATCGATGCAGACGAGATCTGGATCTGGACTGATGTTGATGGTATCATGACCTGTGATCCCCGCGTGATCAATGATGCACGGGTGATGCATTCCCTTTCATACCTTGAAGTAATGGAGCTCTCCTATTTCGGTGCGAAAGTGATGCACCCGCGTTCGATCGAACCAGCGATGCGCAAGAATATCCTCGTGCGGGTCAAGAACACATTCAACCCTTCGCATCCCGGCACCGTTATTGTCAGAAACGGCCGGCGGGATAACCGTGTAGTCAAGGCGCTTACCTATATCGATAGAGTCGGGGCCATCAACATCAACGGCGCCCAGATGATTGGCCGTCCTGGGATAGCAAAAGCGATCTTCACCATCTTAGCGGATCATGAGGTGAACGTTATGATGATCTCGCAGGGGTCATCAGAAGCGAATATCTCATTGATTGTTGACGAATCCCATCTTGCTACAGCAGTGAATGCTCTCGCCATTCTGGTGAAGCAGGGCATTGTGCGCGAAGTCTCCCATAACCATGATGTATGTGCTGTGGCTGTTGTCGGTGCCGGTATGGCAGGTGCACCCGGAACCGGCGGCAGGATCTTTACGTCTCTCGGTGCAGCGGGTGTCAACGTTATGATGATCTCGCAGGGTTCATCAGAAGCAAACATCTCGTTTGTCGTGAGCCAGAACGATGGTCCGCGTGCGGTGCGGGTACTCCACGATGAGTTCTGCCTCTCGGAGGAATCGGATGAGTAATAATGCGTATAAGGATGCGGGAGTGGATATCGACCTTGAGGCAACCGCCATCAAGTCCTTAATCAAAAATCTCACGTACCGGAGAAAAGGCAGCTGCACCATGATGGGCGGTGTGGGACATTTTGCCGGTCTGATCGATTTCGGTGAACACGCCCTCGCCCTGACCACGGATGGTGTCGGCACGAAGATGCTTGTAGCGGACCAGATGGAGAACTGGAGCACTGTCGGAATCGATTGCGTGGCGATGAATGTCAATGATCTCTACGTCATGAACGTAGAACCCATCGCATTCGTGGACTATATCGCGACAGACAAACTCTCGATTGAGAAGATGGCCCAGATTGGTATCGGGCTCAATGAGGGCGCAAAGCTGGCTAATATCGACATTGTCGGCGGGGAAACTGCCTCGCTCCGTGGTCTGGTAAACGGACTTGATCTTGCCGGTACTTGTCTTGGGATGCAGAAGAAAGACAAAATAATATCCGGAGAAAAAATCCGGCCGGGTGATGTGATCATCGGTGTACCATCAACGGGTGTCCACAGCAACGGCCTCTCACTCGCCCGTAGTGTGGTGGAGAAGTATGCCGGTTATGATAAGAAGATGGAGAGCGGTAAGACATTCGGGGAGGAACTGCTCATTCCCACCCGTATATACCACGAGAGCCTGAATGTTGCAGCAGCCTGTACTGTGCATGGCATGTGCCATGTTACCGGCGGAGGACTGCTTAACTTCAAACGGCTCAGCGATTACGGGTTCCGGTTTGATACCCCGATCACACCCCCACAGATATTCTCATGGATACAGGAAGCAGGGGACATCACGGCGGCTGAGATGTACCGCACTTTCAACATGGGTATGGGATTTGCTTACGTAGTGCCGGATACGAGTGTTGCCTGTATCCGGAAGATGGTGAATGGTGCACAGGTCGTTGGGACAGTCGTTAAAGAGCCTGGTGCGTGGCTGGGCGATCGGGAGATTGTCTAACTCTCACAGATACGAAAACAATCCTTTTTACTTACCTGATAATTGCATACCATTTTATTCTCCTGTTCAGATTCTCCATATCAAATGTCCCGCTGCCCCCGCTGCAAATTTCCTATCCCAAAAGAAGAGCCCGACTGCCCATTCTGCAGGGAACATTTCCCCCGGCTGATGAACCAGCTGGCAAAATCGGATAAAAAGGAGGGATCTCAACACTCTCAGGATTCGCCGGTTCATAAGGTTGGCTATATCGGATTCTGGAAAAGACTGGGTGCGGCTATTCCGGATCTGTTCATTGCCGGTATCGTTGCATTTTTCGTAAATGTCGTTCTTGAACAAGGGAAATTCCCGTATCCTGTTCTTGGTACCCTGCTCATTACGGGTGCGTTCTTCCTGCTTCTCTATTCGCCAATCTGTATCAGCTCACGCTACCAGGCATCGTTGGGAAAAATACTCTTTGGGATTATTGTAGTATATGGTAATGGGCGGCGACTTTCTTTTTCACGCGCTTTGATACGGGAACTCGGCAAGTACGTCTCCCTGATCACCCTGGGCCTCGGATTTGCCGTCATTGGATTTACAAAAAAGAAACAGGGTCTTCATGATCTTCTGGCAGATACTATTGTAATTGACAGATCGGATGGGTTGGTTTATCAGCAAAGGATTGTATCCGATACTGCTGCCACAAGAAAACGACTCAGAACGGCAACAATTATCATCATTATCTCTCTTGTCTGTTCGGTTATCCCGCTCATCTATTTTGGAACAATGACCTCAAAGAATATTTCCACCCATTCAATCGCCGCCTATGGTCTGGCCTCTGCTGCCGATACTATGGCGGATTCAAAATACCCGGAATATTCACTCGAGATGTATGATACAGCAAGAGCACTCCAGCCAGATAATACGGAAATCCAGATGAAAAGACTCTATGTGCTGGGCAGTATCGGGAGGGAGGAGGAAGCGCGGGCTTATCTTGACCAGATGGTCGTCATGTACCCGAATGAAACAACCCCGATGATCTATAAAGGGGATCTCCTGGTCCAGGATGGGAAGTATCAGGATGCGGTTGCCTGCTATGAAAAAGCGCTGTCAGGCGATCCAAAAAATGCCAAAATCTGGGTGAAAAAAGGGGATGCCTACCTTCTCATGGCAATTACCGATATGACAGAGATCCGGGATATGTATAAGAATCTGACCGCCAGTTCAGGAAAACCCGGGTCTTCGGAAGGATCTGTCCAGTATGATGCATTCCAATCCAGTCAGCCCTACCGGGAAGCGGTGAAAGCGTATAACAAAGCAATAGAACTCGACCCTATGACAAGCATCGCCATCAGCGGGCGGATTCTTTCTTCCACACAAAATCTCGTAGAAACCTACGAAGGAATTTTAAAAGATATGAATCATTAGGCTTGATATTCTCTCTGATAAACAATTTACAATTTTTTCGTTTTTAGTGATTTTTTGATTCTGAAAAAACAGGCAACTGGTTCAACTGTAAGGTTCAGGTTCAACCGTGTAAGAGCTCTTCTCGGCACGGTCAGAGACGATCGCACTGTTGCCGGTGGGATCTTCGAGAATGATGGTAACCGGCAGTTCCCCGCACTTCACCCGGGCAATCTTTTCAAGAAGTATCCGGGCGTTTTCCCGTTCCTCCTCATCCCCATCAATTATTGCTGATCCTACAGCCTGCACAATGCGGTCCAGCACACCTTCTATATTGGACACGAAACCCTGGCAGGTGGGGCCGGGATCAATCCGCACCCCAAGTTCCGGTATCTCGATCGCGGCACTCATGCTTCTTACCACCCTGACTGCGAGATCCTCTGGCGTGGCAGCCCGGTACACGTATCGCACCGGTTCACTGTTCTTGAGCATCTGGGTATCGACATAGCGATAGCCGCAGGAAGGACAGATCGCAGAAATGATAAGAATATCAGAAAAAAAGGGAATATTTTCTGTGGTATACAGGTATTCTATCTCTTTATTACACGTTGGGCATGGACCCGGAACGACTGTCCGCAACGTTATGCCCCGCCGATCTTGTCACGTGAGATCTTCACGGACATCGGTGTGAGTACGACATAGCGCTGGTCCCCGAGACCAATGATATCGCCATTGACATCCTTTGCCACTTCTTTTAAGTCCTTTAATACCCGCTCGTAGGAGATCTTGTCCATCTTGAGCCGGGAGATGTCAACGATGACGATATTACCACTGTAGACCTCGTCCTTGATTCGCGGGGTATCTTTAAGGTCAGTAATTGTCGCAATTTTTACCAGCAGTGCCGGGGAACCGGCACCATGTTCTTCGTAGGAAGCCAGATCGAGTTCCATATAATCGTCGTCCGAACTTCCGGAACTCTTGCCAAGGAGCGTGTCTATGATCTTAACCATAAAAAAACTGTATGATGAAAATTATTTAATAGTATCTATTTTGCAACCGATAATCACGGGTTTGCCCGAAAAAAAAGAGAAAAACGGTCAATTCCCGCACTCTATCGTTGCCCGTTGATCAGTCAGATCTCAAGGTTCCAGATCTCATCTCCGACGTGATGGAACTTTTTTACCATTTTTCCTGCTGTACTGGCACGCATAGCGGGCGCATCGAACAGGGCAATTCCGATGGCAAGCGGCTTACCGTGCCGCTCATCCACGATCTGGACCGGGGCGTTTGCTTTTACGTCGTCAGTGACCGCGACAATGCCCGGCCGCATAATATCTGCACCATTCACCACATAGGGAATTGCACCTGCGTCGACAGTCACCCTGCGCTCCGGAAACGGGCACTGCACCGCTCCCTTGAGCGTGGGAAATGTCCATTCGCCATTATCCATCAGGAGTGGCTTTTTGTTGACCATGAACAGGGACACGTCCGCATTGGTTTCGAGCACCTCGATCATATCTGCCCGGAAGAGATCGGATGAAGCTCCAACCTGTTCCGCAAGGCGGGAAAGAAGCTCCTGTCCCTGGCTTTTCCGGATGGAGTGACGTTTCTTTACGACAATCTTTTTCATTGTTCCGCTCGTACATTCAACCCTCCCGTTAAAAATAATTTGCATGAATAACATACGGGATTTGTAATCGGGTCTGCAGTGCGTCCTTTCCCTCAGGGCAGGGTGGAAAAACGCGATCAGTGATACCGATCTACGGTATGTTTAAGTAACCTGCTCGCACATTTATATTACTCCAGAGCGATGGTAACAAGGTATTGTTATGACCAAAAGGCCGTTGGATATTTTAGATCTGGTGCTGAATCGTCAGCCCGTTATCGTGTCTCTCAAAGGCGGGAGAGAAATCCGTGGAGTACTCCAGGGATATGATGTTCATATGAATCTCGTGCTCGACAAAGCCGAAGAGACAGAGAACGGACAAGTCCAGAAAGTAGGCACGCTCATCGTCCGTGGCGACAATGTGATCTATATATCCCCATCATTGGAACAATAAGGTGAGTTAACATGACAAAAGGCACTCCATCAATGGGAAAGATGAACAAGAAGACCCATGTCACCTGCCGGCGATGTGGGAAAGTTTCATTCCATGCCCAGAAGAAAGAATGCTCTGCCTGCGGTTTTGGCAGAAGCACTAAGATTCTCAGCTACAAGTGGCACACCAAGAGACCAAAAATCCCAACGCATTAGAGTTGTACTATGTGTGGTATCGTTGGCATCGTTGATGCTGGCGGTGCAGCCATCCAGCTCTATTATGCCCTGTATGCGCTCCAGCACCGCGGGCAGGAAAGTGCCGGGATTTCCACGTTTGATGGCCTGAACCTCCAGAAATTCAAGGGGCAGGGCCTTGTCGCCGACGTTTTTACCCCTACTGTTTTATCAGACCTGAAAGGTTCGGCCGGAATCGGCCATGTCCGGTACCCGACGACGGGTGCAAATCTTCCTGAAAATATCCAGCCACTCAACTTCCAGTTCAAGGATCATTTCATTTCAATCGCCCACAACGGGAACCTTGTCAATACTACAGAACTCCGGGCAGAGTTCGAGCAGACGGGCCAGCTCTTTATCACAACTACCGATACCGAGATCATTGCAAAGATCTTGATCAATGAGATAAGTAACACGGGATGTGTGGAGGATGCAGTCAATCTCTGCATGCACAAACTCCGGGGTTCATACTCGATTGTGGTGATGATCGATGGGATTATCTATGCTTTCAGGGATCCCCTGGGCATCAAGCCTTTTTGTATAGGTAAGACCGAGAACGGTTACATGGTTGCTTCCGAGAGCGTGGCAATCGATGCCCTGAGTGCAAAGTTTATCCGGGATGTGAAACCCGGCGAACTGATCCGGATTGATACAGATGGTGTAAAATGCACCCAGATTGCTATCGCCGGCAAAAGGGCGCACTGTATTTTTGAATACATTTATTTTGCCCGGGCAGATTCGATCATTGATGGTGTACTTGTGTATACCGTGAGGCGGCAGATCGGGCAGAAGCTCTTTGAAGAAGACCCGGTAAAAGCTGATTCTGTCTGTTCAGTTCCTGACTCAGGGACTGCTTATGCAATCGGGTATGCAGAAGCGTCAAAGATCCCATTCGTGGAGTCCTTGATGAAGAACCGGTACATGGGACGCACGTTCATCATGCCCTCCCAGAAGGAGCGGGAGAAAGCAGTCAGGATCAAGCTCAATCCGATACCGGCGCATTTACTGAACAAGTCTATTGTCCTGATTGACGACAGTATCGTGCGGGGTACTACCTCGAAACGGATTATTGAGATGATGCGCGAATCCGGAGCGCGGGAGATCCACATGCGCATCGGATCCCCCGCTATCAAGGCACCTTGCTATCTCGGTGTAGACATGCCTACCCGGGAAGAGCTGATAGCGAGCAACCGGATTGAAGAAGAGGTCCGGCACAGCATCACCGCAACGTCCCTTCACCATGTCTCGCTGGATGCGCTGGTAGAGGCGATCGGCATTGGCCAGGGAGATCTCTGCACCGGTTGTCTTACGGGGTGTTACCCGGTCCAGATTGATGGCGAACATGTCAAGGCCCGGCAGGTCGATTTCGTGGATGGAACCTACCAGTCCAAGCTCGGCACGTTTGAAACCGAGATCTGAAACACTCCTCTCAAAACGTAAAAGAAGAACCGTATTGATCCGGTTCTCACCTGTTTTTCCCGGCAATCTCATGAGAAAATAAGGTTTTTGGTTTCTGGGCACCCCGTCTTTTCAGGACTTGGTGGTTACTGGAATGCAAGGTACAGGAAATATATCCCGATGAGGAGGATCAGCACACCAATGATCCTGTCAAATGCATCCCCGCTCACCCGTGCGGTATCCTTGATCTTTTTTCCGAGCGCCCCGCCCAGCGAGCTGATAACAATGAGGGGAATGGAAAGCCCCACTGCATAGATCAGGATGGTGAAAAACCCCTGCACTGCTGTCTGGTAGAGTGCGATATAGGTCAGAACGACGAGCAGCATCGGGGCTCCCCGTCCGACCGTTATTGCCCCGAACGAAAGCCCCAGCAGGAATGCACCGGTGACCGTGTAGGATGTGGGTACTTTGAAGAAGTTGAAGATGCTTCGGATGGGTGGCTTGTACACATGAAGGAGCTGGAGCCCCATCAGGATGAGCAGCACCCCCCCGATCGCCCATGCAATAGTGCTGTTCAGGAACAGGAGGTATTTGCCGATATAGCCCGCGATTACTCCCAGGGGCAGGAGTATGAGGATCGTGCCGAGACAGAACGAGATCGTCAGTTTGAGGATATTGAGGGGAGATAACCGGGTGTTCCCGCTCGTCAGGTACCCTATCAGTCCCAGGCATAACACGCTGTTGCAGGGACAGATGCCGGCAATCAGGCCGAATAGGAAAATGCCTGCGATGGAGGGATCAAGGGTAGCCATTTCTGAAGAAATTGGGGTGATGATGGATAAGAGTTGTGGATTGCTTTAGTTACCTGCACCACTTCCTGCACTACTTTGCTCATCAAATTGGTTTTCAACCAGCCCCTGCCCAAAAAATTTCAATCGCACTTTGATTTTATTTTTTTAACCAGACTTTGATTGAAAAAAAATAATCAGACTCTGCTCAAAAAATTTCAATCACACTTTGATTTTATTTTTTCAACCACACCTTGCTTAAAAAAAATAAATCAGACCCTGCTCAAAAATTTTCAATCAACCCCCCAGCCCCTGCCTGGAATCCATTAGCAGATCAACCAGACTCTGCTTGAAAATAAAAAAACGCGATCCGTTTCTGATTCTTAAAACCGAAAGGGAGAAAAACCGGTCCGCCCTTCCGACGTGAACCCGCTCCGGCATCTCACCCAGACAGAACTTCAGGCTGCTCAGCCGGATCAACCAGACTTTGCTCAAAAAAATTCAATCGCGTACGCGATCGCGATTGAAAATCATTTCCGGATCAACCAGACTTTGCTTGAAAAAAATAAACCGGACCTTGATTAAAAAAATGTAACCACACCTTGGTTTTTATTTTTCAAGTGAACGTTAGGGGAAAATGACCGGCCGTCCGGAAATTTCCTGAAAAAAAACATGATCCGCAGGAAAATAATTGTGCACCAGTTCCGGGTGCGAAGTGGTGCGATCCGGAGTCCGTTACAGGGAACTTCTGAGAAAAAAGATCAGGAATGCATCCGTCCTGCATCACGAAACTAAAAAACAAAGGGCACAAATACCGACAGGCAACAACTATTTTCACGGAACTTCTGATGAAAAAAACACTCTGTCTTCTCTGTCTCCTGCTCTGTCTTATCATTCCGGCGGAAGCGGGAAACAGCCTCACTGCAACATTATCCACGGGAACAGGCACTCCTGAAGTGCCACCGCAGGATGCTGCTGCATATATCAGCGATGCAAAAGTGGCAGTAGCCGAGCGGAACTGGACCAGCGCGCTCCTCCTCACTACGAGAGGTGTCACGTGGTATCCGGACAATGCAGACCTCCTTTGTCTCCAGGGTTACGCCTACCGGAAGATGGGGCAATATGCAAAATCAGTTGAGGTCGTGTCAAAAGGTATCCAGCTGGATCCAAAACCGGTCCGGTATGCCAACCGCGGGTACGGGTATCTTGCGCTCGGCAACTACTCAGCTGCTCTTGTCGATGCGGAAACCGGAATCTCGCTCAACGCCAACTACCCAACAACCTATGGTGTAAAAGCACTGGCACTTCAAGGTATGGGCAGGAATCCCGAAGGACTCACTGCAATCGACCGGGCACTCCTCCTCGATCCCGAAAATGCCCATTACTGGCACGTGAAAGGCGCGCTCCTCACCGCTTCCGGGAACTGCACGGGTGCGCGGGAAGACCTTGAAAAATCTCTCGGGTTCGACCCCGATTACACCCTCCCATACCCGGCCTTTTCCAGTGCACGTGAGAGTCTTGCATCTATGAGCACCACCTGCATGCCCGCTACCGCAACGCAGGCAACGAAACTCCCCTCTCCCACAAAATCCTCACTGGGTGCGATTGCGGTTCTCGGTATCGTCGGCGCGCTGTTCGTCGTTGGGATGAGAAAATAACTTCCCCTTTTAAAAGAAATTTCAGAAAAGATCAGTAGCGAGGGATGGATTTGAACCATCGGTCTACGGGTTATGAGCCCGTCGGGATATCCTGACTACCCTACCTCGCTTCCTATAATCAGGATTATAATATAGTCAGGATGCGCTGATATACTTAACCTTCGGCTATCCCTTGATGGCATCGATCAGCTTTAATTTCTCATTTTCCCACACATCCTTATGGATGACGAGATCATAAAGATACGGGAGAAGCGCATACAGGAGCTGACCGAAAAAATGAAACATCCAGCAAAAGTGCCCGTGGTTACCGATGTCGAAGAGACCCATTTTGTGGAATTCATCCGCACCAACCAGTATGCCGTGATCGACTTCTGGGCGGAATGGTGCGGACCATGCAGGAGAATCGCGCCAATCATGGAAGAACTCTCCATGGAATTTTCCGACAAAGTCGCGTTCGGCAAGGTCAATACCGATAACAACCAGAAGCTTGCACGCGAGTTTAACATCGATGCCATCCCGGCCATCATGCTGTTTGCCAATGGACAGCTGGTTGACCGGATCATCGGGGCATACCCCAAAGAAGCGATTCGGGAAAAGATCGTCAGCAAATTCAGAATCAGATAATCCTTTTTTTAAACCCATGCAAAGGGACAAAGATGTGTCCCGTAGCAACATTGAAGAATATTTACGCGATGTATTCCGGGCACTGCCAATGGGAATGATAACTTACTTTTGCTGTAAAAATGGTTTACTGCGTTTTATCCTTCGCGTTAATCTTTGCTGCCATAATGAAATCGTTTAAGGTCAGCCCCCCGGCAGGGTAAGTATAGAACCGGACCTCAAAATACCGCGACTCTTTCATGGTGATATCGGGGAAATGACCTTCCTGGACTGCAAGATCCATGACCTCGGTAAAAAACGTTATGCATGCACCAGCGCTCGCCAGCTCGAACGTCCGCGTCAGGTGGCCACTGTCAAGTGACCAGCCGGGTACCTGTGACAGGAGCTCCATAGTCTCCTTTCTCGTTAACGGGGGTGATCCCGCCCGGTAGGTGGTGCATTTGTTCTGCGCGAGTTCCATGATTATCAGTCGTCGCGCTGGACAAAAAAAGTTTCTCCTGATCCGAGGGAAAAAAATTCCCCTGATTGGGAAATTATCCAATCGCAGCTACCGCCACCTGCTGCTTGCCGGTATTCCTTTTTCTTGTTGTGTGTGAAATCCGTTAGCGCAATTATCGCTGTTTAGGGGCCGCTACAGTGGCTGGAGCGGAGGTATTGCCGTAGCCCCTACGAGCGTCAAAATAATTCTTCCGAGTTATATTATCGCAAGATTTTAATTAGAAATTAGGGGCCAAATTAACACTTTACCCTTTATGCATTATTACCTGACATTTTGTACGATTCTGATCACTCGTAGATCTACATGGCCGGAAAGACCATATTGCACAAGGCAAAACGCTGTACCGAACTATGTCCTTGGTATTTGCCACCCTCCACGAATCCCTCCAGCAGGTGCTCGCCCAGCGTCTGGACTGGACAGAGCTCCGCGAGGTACAGGAGCGTGCGTATACCGCCGTTTCAGCAGGAAAAGATGCACTGATCATCGCACCAACGGCAGGGGGCAAGTCGGAAGCAGCGCTTATACCGGTGATGGATGACATCTTAAAGCACGGCAGGATGGGAGTAGTGTGCCTCTACATTTCACCCCTTAAAGCGCTGATCAATGACCAGGAGGACCGTTTCAGGGAATTCTGCATTCCCACATCGCTCTCTGTGATGAAGTGGCATGGGGATGTTTCAAAAGGGGATCGCGGCTGGAAGGATGGGGAACCTCCCCATTTCCTGATGATCACACCTGAATCCCTTGAGGTGCTCTTACAGGAAAAAACCCTGTCTGCCGATCTCCAGCGCGTGAGGACCGTCATTATCGATGAACTCCATGCATTTGTGGAATCAGAGCGCGGTGTGCAGCTCAAGGTGCTGCTCAACGAGCTTGACCGGATCACAAAACATCACGTCCAGCGCATAGGTCTCTCGGCAACTACCGGTAATCCTGAGGAGGTGCTGTGCTGGATGTCCGATAACCGGCAGGAGAGCGAACTGGTTGCCATCCCAGCCCCACCGAAAGAAAAGCAATTCCAGTTCATTGTGGAGGATGATGAGGACAAACGGATCGATGCACTTGTCAGGCTTGTAAAGGGAAAAAAAGCACTGGTGTTTGTCAACAGCCGGAGTGTTGCAGAAAAACTGATGCGATCGGCTTCGGGGAGGATCCGGAACCTCCACATCCACCATTCATCTCTGTCGCTGGCTACGCGGAAGGCATCCGAAGAAGCCTTCTCCTCACAGGATGGTGCCTGTATCATCTGCACGAGCACGCTGGAGCTTGGTATTGATATCGGGGATCTTGATGTGGTGGTGCAGGTCGGTCCCCCGAACTCGGTCTCATCGTTCCTCCAGCGGCTGGGGCGGAGCGGCAGAAGGGGAAAAGCAGCCTATGTGGCGTGGTTGCTTAAAGATCCCTGCGAACTCCTCTGCAGCATTGCGATCATTGAATGCGCGATGAATAAGGAAGTTGAACCCTTAACCCCGTTAATAAAACCGTATAACGTCCTGATCCAGCAGCTCTTTCTGTACCTGTCCCGGCATGCCCGTGCCAGCCGGCGGCAGTTGCGGGGATCAGTCCTCTCGCACCCTGTTTTTGCCGCCATTGCTCCGATAATGCTCGATGATATTATCACGCATCTCATTGCGGAAGGATACCTGACCCCCGATGGTGAGATGGTGATGCTGGGGAGTACTGCGGAACGGGAGTTCGGCAGGTCGAACTGGAAGGATCTGTATTCGGTAATCTGCGGTGGAGGTGAGTATAGGGCTGTTACTCCTGATGGAGAAGTCGTGGGCAAGCTTGATGCCCGGTTCGTCAACAGCCAGCACGATGGGGAAATTTCGCTCGGTGGGCAGAGTTGGTCCATGGTCAAGTGTGATGAGGGGCACAACCTTGTCGTTGTGGTGCCTTCCAGTTCCGCAGCATCAGGTATATTCTGGACGGGTAGTGACGCCGGGTACTCCCCGCTGGTCTGCCGGCAGGTTCAGGCAATATGTGCCCGGGGCGGGTCCGTGCTTCCCCTCATGGATGGGGATCAAGAGATTCTCGGCATAGCTCTCACCCGCATTCCTGATGGCGTCGGAAAAACCGGGCTTTATATACGGGAGCGTAAGGGTGAGAGGGGTGTTGTGGTAACCATTTATTCCTTAAACGGCAGCCGGTTCAACCGTGTATTGACTCATCTGCTCCAGCACCGGCTCGGGGGCAAAGTACAGGTCCGGTACAATGATTTTGTGATCAGAATCCACCGTGCAGGAAAAGAAGGGGCCGCCGACCGGGTGGCGGTTGCGTTGCGGGAGATCCAGGGAATGGAACACGGAGTGCTAAGTTCCCTGCTTCCCCTGCCTCCTGTGGAAGGTTGGAAATTTGCCCGGGCTCTCCCGGAAATACCTTTTCGTGAGATGGCCCTCTCCGATTACTATCATGTGGAAGAATTCAGGGATTTTTTTCGGGAGATAACAATATCGGTCCTGCCAGTCTCTCTGTCAGCGCCCCGGCAGGAAACCTGAATATGCCGAAGTATCTATCCCGTTTTTAATCCCTTCTGTCTGCGGGCATAGCACAGTGCATGATTTTTATTACGGGAGGTTTAAGAGATCTCATTATGAAAAAAAGTATGATAATTTTCACTGTTGCAGTGCTCCTGATGCTGGTCAGTGGTTGTACCCAGCCCGCACCTGCACAACCTGTAACAACTCCTGTACCTACTCCTGCAGTGACTGTTCCGCAAGCGACGTTTGTCACTCCCCAGGCAATTTTGACAACCGGGTCCGTGTCTCCGACCATCCAGAATGTTGTATCCGATAATACCATCCATATCAACAAAAAGGGATTTGACCCGACAAGAATAACCGTGAAATCTGGATCAACCGTCCGATGGGTAAATGATGATTCCACTGCAGATGCAGCCCTGTATAATCCGACACACAGGATCGCACTGGAAAATATTAAAATTTCACCCCTCCTCTCCCCGGGCCAGAGCTGGAGCTGGATTTTCGATCAGCCGGGGTCCTTTGATTTTAATGATATGATCCATTCGATTCCAAAAGGCACGGTTATTGTGGTGTGATTATGTTTCAGGATATCAGTTATTTCCTTATTTTTGGAAAACCGCTTATCATGTACCTTGGTGTACTGACCCTGCTGGCATTCCTGTTCACGGCAACGATAGCCGTACTGAACTTCAAAGGGATACGTACAATCCCATTCAAATGGCACCCGCGGTGTGCGGTGATTGCACTATGCCTTGCTGGGATTCATGGAGCCCTGGGAATACTGGCATATTGGTAACAACCGATTGAAACACTAAAAAAAGGGAGATGTATGCGGAGAATTATAACCCGACTATACGGAGAACCGCACCTACAAGAATACCGAACATGGATGTGGATGCTGACAGCATCCCTAACAGGATGTATCCTACAATTGCCCCTATCTTTAACGGGGTATATGTCCGGTTGAGGTTTAACCTGCGGATAATGCGGAAGGATTTCGTGTCGGGCGATATCTGCGGTTTGTTCTTCCTGATCCGGATCATGGGTTTTCTCCTGATTGCCTGTTGCAGCAATTCCTTCACTCATTTTTTGGGCCCTTATTTATACTTGGAAGGATCCCGTATACATCATAATGGGAACATCATGTATTTAATCATTTTCAAATTACTATAAGTTCAAATATTGAACGGTTTTGGTTTTTTAGGCAAATAGGCCCTAAATAATCGATATTTTTAGTTCTCTACGAATAGATGCTCTTTCTGAGTAAATTTACCTGGATATTTTATTAAAATCTTTTTTTGTCTGTCATAGGAATTCGGATGCGGGAAACAGGAAATACTTTTATTAACCGATTTTTTATGAAGAAATGGCAAAGGAAAAGAAAGGAGATTAAATATCCTCCGGTTCATACGCCGAGGGGGAGATTTGAACTCCCGAGGCGCAGGGCGCCAGTAGCTTTCGAGGCTACCGCCTTCCCGGGCTAGACTACCTCGGCACACGGCTCTCTTATTTTTTCCATCAATTGTTCTAATACTTATCTGAAGCCTGCATATGTTCTGCCCCTTCGTTGCAGCACCGTCAGGGTATCGGATTTTATGCAAAAACGACCGTCAAGGTGCTTGAGGAAGGAAAGCAGTACAGGAAAAATTATTGGGGAAAAAATTGGAAAATTACATCATGCCCGGCGGCATGCCGCCTGGCCTTGACTGGGTGATCATCATATCATCCACACGGATGAGCATGACGGCAGTCTCGGATGCACTCTGGATTGACTGGCGCTTTGACCTGAGCGGCTCAATAACCCCTTCTGCGAGCATATCCACAATAGTGCCGTTATAGACATTGAGCCCGGCATTCTTTTTGCCCTTGGAATGAACGTTCTTGAGCTCTACTAATTTATCAATCGGGTTAAAACCCGAGTTTTCGGCAAGCGTTCGGGGAATTGATTCAAATGCCCCTGCATAGGCTTCGATGGCAATCTGGACCCTGCCGCCCATGGTTGCTGCATAGTCCCTTACCTTCATGAGCAGTTCAGTCTCGACTGCACCGCCACCGACTACGTACGTGCCATCTTCCATTGCGTCCATAACCACGCGGGTCCCGTCAACCACTGCACGCTCAAGCTCGTCAAGCAGGTAATCGCTGGTACCTCTGAGCAGGATCGTGATTGTCTTGGGATTCTTGCAACCGGAGATCCTGGTAAGGTTGACGTCATTGTCTTCTTCAACAAGCTCTGCAATACCGAGATCTTTTGATGTCAGGGATTCGGCTTTGTTGAGGATGGTTGCATGCATTGCCCGTGCAGCGTATTTCATGTCCGCTTCAGGGATATCTTCGATTGCCAGGATACCACTCTTTGCAAGGTAGAACTGGACCGCGTCTGCAATGCCCTTCTGGCAGAGGAGAACGTTTGCACCGCTGTCGACAACCGCATCTGCAAGTTTCTTGAGCGTCTCGCGTTCCTGCTCGCTGAATGCAGCAATCTGGTCTGCACTCGAGATCTTGATCTTTGCCTTGACCTGGGTCTTGGTGATCTCTAAGGGGGTGGCGATCATTGCGACCTTTGCCTTGGTGATCTTACGGGGCATGCCATCATGAGCGCGTGTCTTGTCTATAACAACGCCACGGATCAGTTCAGCATCGTCCATTGACTGGCCTTTCTGCTTCTTGATCATCACGTCATCTTCATCGACGATATATTTCGTGCCGGCCTTCTCGGCTACTGCCATTACGGCATCAACGATGATGGCATCGAGCTTTTCTTTCACGCACTCGATCGATTTGCCGGTGATGGCGGTGTCTGCTATCTTCAGCAGGGTCTTCCGGTCAGTCGGGTCGACTTTATGGGAGAGGCTGTTAAGGATCTCGAGTGATTTGTTCATACCGAGGCGGTATCCCTCTGCAATCACGGTCGGGTGGATACCCTGTTCGAGCATGGTTTCTGCCTGTTCCATCAGTGCACCGACAAGGATCACTGCGGTGGTGGTTCCGTCGCCGACCTCATCATCCTGGGTCCTTGCGACTTCGATGACCATCTTTGCTCCGGGGTGTTGTACTGCGATCTCTCCTAATATTGTCGCGCCATCATTGGTAATCACGATATCCCCGGTGGAACTGACAAGCATCTTGTCCATTCCCCGTGGGCCAAGGGTTGTCCTAACAGCACCGGCTATTGCTTTTGCTGCGGTAATATTCGAGCGCTGGGCTTCTTTGCCACGATTACGCTCTACATTTTCTTTTAGAATGATAATTGGCTGTCCAGATAGCATAATGGATACTCCGATGATGTAAAAGGTGGAATTGAACTTCTATATATATGTGTTGAGTGGGATTCTGAAAAAAGAGAAGGATCAGTCAATGCGGGATATTTTGAAGAGTGAATAGACAGGTACACCCTCGATATCCTTGATGCCGCGCTTGTCAAAGATTACCCAGATGGCAACCGGCACCGCATTGTGCTTTTTTAAGTATTTCACCACTTCATGCATGGTTTTTCCTGAAGTGATCACATCATCGACGATGATACACCGCTTTCCGCTGACAGGAGCAAAGTTCCCGCTGATTGATCCCATTGGTTTTTCACTCTGGTTCTGCTTTGCCGGGTGGTAGATCGAGAGCTGTGCAGCTTCCTGGACCGCGATAAGGGTTGCAAGCGGGATACCGGAGAGTGCGATACCCACGACCACTTCAGCAGCCGGAGATGAGAAGCCCTCTGAGCCCTGATCCTGGTAATACCGGTTGAGGAGCATCATTGCTGTCTCTTCAAGAAGGGGTGCCTGGCTGGAGACTGCTGACCAGTCGATATGTACATCTTTTGGGGCGGTTGTTCCTTTTGCCTGGGTGAGAAGCCATGTCACTGTTTCCATGGACAATGAGAGTTCATCAGCAATCTGACCCGGACTATGTCCTTCAGCAAGGAGCATCTTTGCTCTGCCAATCAGATCGTCAAGGGAAGACATACCAGAGAGATTCTCCGGAATCTATTTAAGTTTTCTTTTAATCGCTGAGCCGCAGATAAGGCATTCGCCATCGTGATCAAAGTACCTGCCGCACCCCGTACACCGGTATTTCCAGTGAACTCGCTTTGCTTTCCGCTGGAGGATGGGGTGTATTTGCACTCCCAGAATGCTGGCAACATTCTGGATGGCAAAATCATCTGTATAAAGCACTGCGTCTGCCTCAAGTGCGAGAGCCAGCAACTCGCAATCCGTATCTGAAATTACACCGGAATCTCGTGTTTTTTTTGCAGCAGCTGTCACTTTTTCCATGCTCTCCGGCCCCGGTGACATTACCCGGAGTCCTTCAGCGCACAACTTCTCAAACTTTCCCTTTGAACGGATATCCCTCAATTCGTCACATACTGACGGTGTGGTGAATATCTCACCTTCTACCGGGCATTCTGAGAAAAAAACACTTGAATCCAGAATGGATTTCATAGGCTTATCCAAAAGAGGAAAATGGGGATAATATAGTCCATCGTCTGTTCATAATTACCGTTTTGTGCGTGTCTGCAGTGCAAGAGCGATCTGGCCTGCGGCAGATACCGTGCTGCATCCGCGCTCGATCGTATCGCTGCAAATGACATCCCGGACTCCCGCTTCGACAAGGCGGACATATGCGCCCCCGGTAAGCACCCCGTGCACACATGCGGCGTATACGTCCGTTGCTCCCTGCGCGTAAAGCATACCGGAAGCAGTAGCAATCGTTCCCCCGGTTGAGATGATATCATCCACGATCACCACAGGGCGTGATGCAGCAGATAATGCCTTTGGTGCCATTGTCACCTGTTCGCCACTCAGCCGAGTCTTCTCGAGGTGATCATACTCCCATCCTCCCGCCGATGCCACCTGTCCGGCAAATGCCAGGGCCCCATCGTCAGGAGCGAGGATGAGCGGATTTTTCAGTTCGAGCGTTTTGATATATGCACCAATATCTGTTGCAAGAGAGATATTTCGGGCAGGCGCTCCAAAATACCTGAGAACGTCGGGCTCATGGATATTGACCGTAATGCATTCGGAAACGCCCCTGCTGATCGCCCGGGCAACCGCGCGTGCGCTGAGTGGCTCTCCTTGCCTGAACTGCTTGTCCTGTCGTGCATACCCCATATAAGGAATAACAAGCCTGATATCCGAACCTTCACAGGCATCGATTAACAGGAGCAGCTGGACAAGGGCATCATTGTCCACAACACTGCTGACAATAACAGTTTCAGTGTCCAGTTCTCCGGCAATAAGATACAGCTCGCCGTCAGGAAAACGGGAATATTTAACCTCGACAACCGAAGTCTTTTGCGCCCGGGCAAGGCGTGTTGCAAGTATCTGGGATTTTTCAGTGCAGATCACTTTCATGATATCGTTTCCTGGTTGTAGGCAAACAGAATTTCTTATTCTACTTATGGTCTATTCGTGATAATAAACACCATCTGATATTGTTTTTTTGCTAATAATCATCAGCGGGATGTCCAAAGATAATCTGCGCCGTCACCGGTGTGATCAGCTGAAAGTACTTAAACTATCATGGGACAAATTATATGAAAATCTTAAGTCAAAAAGAGGTCAATCGCGCAATGGAGATATCTGAACAAATCCCCCCGCAGCAGAATGAAATAAAACCCGCATCGCCCGAAGCGGTATCTACGGAAAGTGCGGGAGCGACATCATCAAAGATAGAAGTGCCCGCTAAACTGATCGATCAGGTGATCGGACAGGAGCACGCGGTTGAAGTTATCAAAAAGGCGGCTATCCAGCGCCGGCATGTCATGATGATTGGCAGCCCCGGTACCGGTAAATCGATGCTGGCCAAGGCAATGGCTGAGCTGTTACCCAAGGAAGAGCTCATCGACATTATGGTCTATCCGAATTCCGATGACAACAATAACCCGGTGATAAGGACGGTTGCCGCGGGTCGGGGAAAACAGATTGTGGCTGCCCATAAAGCAGAAGCCAAGAAAAAGATCCAGTTCCGGAATATGCTCCTTTTCCTTGCCATCATCGCGATTGGGGGATATGCGATCATTACCGGCCAGATCCTGATGGGGCTCATTGCTGTTGCCTTTATCTTTATAGCATTCCGCACAAGTATGCCGAGGGAGGAGACGATGGTGCCTAAACTCCTTGTCTCGAATGACACCAAAAGCATCGCACCTTTTATAGATGGCACAGGCACGCATGCCGGTGCCCTGTTAGGCGATGTTCGTCATGATCCCTTCCAGAGTGGCGGTCTTGAAACCCCGTCACACGACCGGGTGGAGGCAGGTGCAATTCACCGTTCGAATGGGGGGGTCCTCTTCATCGATGAGATTAACACGTTAGACCCGCACTCCCAGCAGAACCTGCTCACGGCACTTCAGGAAGGAGAGTTTCCCATCACAGGGCAGAGTGAGCGGTCGAGCGGTGCGATGGTCAGGACGGAACCGGTACCCTGTAAATTCGTGATGGTTGCGGCAGGCAACCTTGATGCAATCCAGGGAATGCACCCGGCACTCCGCTCCCGTATCCGGGGATATGGGTACGAAGTGTACATGTCGGAGAGCATGGAGGACACCGAAGAAAACCGGGAGAAATATGTCCGGTTCGTTGCACAGGAGGTCAAAAATGACGGGAAGATTCCGCACTTTGACCAGAGTGCGATTGACGAAGTAATCCGGGAATCCCGCAGGCGCTCCAACCGCAAAGGACATCTCACTCTCAAGCTCCGTGACATGGGTGGTCTCATCCGTGTTGCCGGAGATATTGCCCGGCAGGAGGGTGCAGCGATCACCACCGCTCACCACGTTATAACGGCAAAAGTGACTGCCCGGTCAATTGAAGATCAGGTATCCGACGAATATATCCGGAGAAGCCGTGAATATGAGCTTACCGTTATAGAAGGAACCCGAATCGGGCGCGTAAACGGGCTTGCTGTCATGGGAACCGATTCCGGTTCAGTGCTTCCCATCATGGCAGAAGTCACCCCGGCCCAGGGTGCAAGCGGTACCGTAATCGCAACTGGTATGCTTAAGGAGATCGCTCAGGAATCGATAAAGAACGTCAGTGCGATCCTCAAGAAATTTACCGGAAAAGATGTGAAAAATATTGACCTGCACATCCAGTTTATCGGGACGTATGGGGGTGTTGAGGGAGATTCTGCATCCATCAGTGTAGCAACTGCTGTCATCAGTGCAATTGAGGGCATTCCCGTTCGCCAGGATGTTGCAATGACGGGTTCGCTCTCCGTTCGCGGGGATGTCCTTCCGGTGGGGGGGGTTACCTTCAAGATCGAAGCAGCGGCAAAGGCGGGTATCAAAACCGTACTTATTCCCCGCACAAATATCAATGATGTATTGATTGAGGAACGGTACAAATCAATGGTCACGGTTATACCTGTGGATACAATTGATGATGTCCTCAAGATTGCCCTTGTGCCGGAGAATTTCGAAGGATTCCTTAACAAGCTCAAAAATATGGCAATACGTTCAACAACACTGATTGCAGAGGCAACGACTGTCAATCATCCGGTGGCATGAACGAACATGCCCGGTATCACTTATTTTGATCTGCGTCATGTAACAGGGCAAATTACCCACATCGACATAGATAACGGTGTCTTCGAGTCCGCAGGAACCACGTTTTTTAATAAGGCGGTACTGCGGGTCATCAGCAACACCGGCTGGGGGATTCTCCAGATCGATAATTACCAACCTCAAACGGGCAGGAAATTCGATGAACTGTTGCAGGAAGCCTGCAAGCTCTCTGCGATAACGCAGGAACAGGTCAGCCTCGGTAATGTTCCCCGTGGCGTGCTCACGGTTCCTGCCATGAAAGAGGATCCCCGTTCGGTCAGTATCGAGGAAAAATCCGCAATCCTTTCAGAGATAGAGAAAGGCGCAATTCACCCCTCTGTCGTAAACCGCAGGGCCAACTATATCGAACGGGTTGAACAGGTGGAGTTTTCAGACAGTTCCGGAAATGAATATGCCTACGAGATGTGCCGTTCAGGATTCAATGTGCTGGCTGTTGCCTCACGGAACGGCAACACCCAGATGGGATATGAACGGGAACATTCTATCCATGGCTTCAACCTCCGGCACCATCAGGATCTCGGGAAAAAGGCAGCCGATATTGCTGTTGCACTGCTCGATGCCAAAGCCGCCCGTGGGGGAAAGATGAAAGCTATTCTTGATCCGGAACTGGCCGGTGTATTTGCCCATGAAGCGGTTGGCCACGCGAGTGAAGGCGACCTGATCCAGGAAGGGAACTCGGTCCTGAAAGGAAAAACCGGGCTGAAGATTGGAAACGAGATGCTCACGATTGTAGATGATCCAAGTATTCCCGAATTTGGATTTGATCCTGTTGATGCGGAAGGTGTGGCTGTGTGCAGGACCGAGATCATTAAGAACGGGATCATTAATGCGTTCCTCCATAACCGGGAATCATTGGCAGCGGTAGGAAATGGCATACCAGGACATGCCCGTGCAATGCCCGGTGAACCCCCCCTTGTCCGGATGAGCAACACCTTTATCGAATCCGGGGATTCCACTGACCACGAGATCTTTGAGGAATGCAAAAATGGCATTTTCCTGAAAGGCTCCCGTGGTGGTCAGGTGGATCCGGGTCGGGGCGTTTTCCAGTTCAATGCAGAATACGGCTATCTCGTGGTAAACGGTGAATGTACCGATATGGTGCGAGATGTCTCGCTTTCAGGAGAGATCTTAACAACCCTGCATAATATTGCTCTCTGCGGGAACAACCGCGTGATGAGCCCGGGGTATTGCGGGAAAGGCGGGCAGAGTGTGCCGGTGAGTGACGGGGCTCCAACAATTCTCCTGTGCGATGCGGTGGTGGGCGGTAGTGGAATGGATTGACCAGGTTTTACGTGAAGGGAAGAAGAGCGTCGACGAAGTCGAAGTCTTTTATGTGCAGGGCAGGAGCGTATCTGCTGACCTGAAACAAAAAAAGATCAACCTCGCTTCCGCCTCCGTTGACTGCGGTCTTGGCATCAGAACCATCCATCAGGGTAGAATCGGATCATCGAGTACGAATGATCCGGTTCACTGGAAGGAATGCCTGGATGCGGCTATCGCAAGCGGCCATCTTGCAACCCCGCTTCCCTGGGGTGGATTGCCCGGGGCGCAGGATGTTTCCCAAACCCCGCTCACATACGATCCATCAATGAAGGTTGAACCCGCTTCCGCTCTTATCCTGCTCGAACAGATGCTTTCAGGTGCAGAGGAACATAAAGCTGATGTTACGGCCGGATCAGCCGGACTCTCCACGACAACTGTCATCCTCGCAAACAGCAACGGCTTGCATTACACGGACAGTCACACGGGAGTATCCCTTTCGTTGGAAGCCATCCGCGGGCAATCAACGGGTTATGAATTCGATCACTCGAGTTTCATCAGCAAGGTTGATCCGTTCCATGTTGGGGAACGGGCAACATTTTATGCCCACGAATCTGCTGGAGGAAAGGATGTTCCCACTGGAGATTACGAGATCCTGCTCTCCCCGCTTGCCTATGCTGAACTTCTCGGCAGCGTGTTTATTCCTGCGCTGAACGGGCGGAATGTACATGCGGGCAGATCGCGGTTTGCACAGTCGCTGGGAGAGTCCGTTGCCGATCCCTTGCTCTCAATGTATGATGATCCACTCCTGCCGGGAGCTGATGGTAGCGTCAGCTGGGATGCAGAAGGCATGCCGACGCACAGGATAGATTTCATACGGGATGGCGTTCTGGAAGCTTTCGCTTATGATCTCAAAACCGCCTACCGGTACGAAAAGACCAGTACGGCAAGTGCGGTTCGGGGAGGGTATGGTGGATCTCCGGGAATCGGCCACCATAATTTTATTGTTGACGGGAAACGCAGCAGGGTAACTGATGAACGTGTGGTGTATGTACATGGCGTGGTAGGTGCTCACACGGCAAATCCGATGAGCGGCGAATTCTCTGTTGAACTCTCCAATGCATTCTGGATGGAGGGAGGGGAGTTCCAGGAACCGATCCGGAGTGCCATGCTGTCAGGAAACGTATTTTCGCTGCATAACGAGATTATTGGTTTAAGCCACGAATCCCGTGCAATAGGATCTCTGATTCTACCTTCGGTAAAGATAAATAAGCAGCGTATCATTGGCAAGTAGGTGTTCACGGACTTATTGATTTTTATAAAGGGGGGATGCCCCGTCTCATTAAAGGGATACTACCTGACAGGACCTTACCTGTACGGGCAGTCGATTACGACATCTTTTTTGCCATATGGCTCCTTTTTGCTAGTTTATGAGAGCAGTTATCTATACAGCAATTCTCCTCATTGTCTGCATTATCGCGAGCGGGTGCACAGGGAAGGACCCGGCAGTTCCGACCACCCCTACACCCCCGGTGGGATCGGATCTCACCAAACTATCTGACAGCTACCCGAATACCACGCTCTCCCTGGACTATGGCGTGATCGTTGTATCGTTCCGTGCAGACAGTGCAGAAAAACTGGTATTCGGGTTCTCTGATCTGTCGCAGAAGTATGGGGCGGCAACCGAGATCTCAACAAACGGCCCGTTTGCAGGATCAGTAGCGTTCCAGGCTCCCGTGAAAGAGATATATCAGCTTAACATCTCCGGCAGTGGCAGGTGGACTGCTGAGGCAACCCCGCTCGTGACAACCAATCCCCTGAAAGCGCCCGTGAATCTTTCCGGTTCCGGAACCCAGATAACTCCTGTATTCTCCCTGGAAAAAGGTGAATATTTCTTCAACAGGAATGAGATTGGTCTGGCCTCACCGTATTATTTCCTCTATTACGTCAACGGCACACCCCTTATGGATGCAAACAACTCGTACATCCAACCGGGATTTGGTGCACTTTCGCCACACCCGTTTGTGTTTGTCACCGTCCCCGAGAGTGGAACATTTTACCTGAGCGTTCTTGGCCGGAATAACCCCGGAAACTGGTCTGTTTCTATCTCCCCTGTCCCAAAACTCCCCCCCATGGGACCCGGGCCGGAGATTTATCCGCGCATTAAATAACAGGATTTTCCCGAGGGAAAAGTCCCCGGTCTCTTTTTGGTATTGCCCTCAACCATCAGCCCCGGGCTTGTGCCTCTTCGCAGGCATCATCCGCTTCCTCCCGTTCCTCTTCCCGTTCTGCCTGGCCGCGGAAGAAGATATGTTCCATGATGAGTGCAGAAAAAATACCGACAATGAATGCATTGGCGAGTACCGGCTCAATCCGGGTACTCATCAGGGTTTTTGTGGTGACCGGAAGGAATGCAATCAGGATTGCAAAGATAAGGGAGATCCCGATGACGATCCCGGAATTATACCCGATCCCCCCGCTGCGCTCTTTGGCGAGATTGAGTGTTGCTGCAAACATCCCCCCGAGCAGGTAGATGAAGAGACAGCCAATAACCAGCGGGGGGATAGCCATCAGGGTGGAGACGATCAGCGGGGAACACCCGATGACAATAAAGAGGATACCGGCAATGCCAAGAGGGTACCGGGAAGCCTGCCGGTTTGCCAGTATCACGTTCATGGAAAAGTTCGAGTTTGCGCAGCCTATTGCTCCGCCAAACCCGGCAAGGATGCTGGAGAGGCCGGTTATGGCCATGCCGCGCCGGAAGCGGGGGTTCATTCCCGGGGGTTTCAGGAACAGTTCCATGGATTCAACGGCACTGAAATCCACGACAAGGAGCGTGAAGTAGCAGAACAGGAATGCAAAGATCAACGGGAGGGAGAATTCGAATGCAGTTGGGGCGACCGTTGTGAAGAGCCCGAACGGAGCACTGCTGATCGCCGCTGGTGTGAATGGGAAAAATACCATGTACAGGCCAACACCCAGCACGATTGCACCTGGCAGGAGGACCTGTTTTGCCATTCCTTTCAGGACACAGGAGAGCCCGAGAATGAGGAGGGTGAAGATGATAGCAAAGATGAGGTAATTCGTTGCCGTTGCCGCAGACGACTCAGGAATAATTAGGGTCAGGATCATCGGTGAGACCGCGAAACAAGACATCAGGAGAACGGCAAGGATGATATTGAAGGTGAAGAGCCGTTTGAGAAGATGGTGGGCTTTGACCGCTGCAAGTATACAGATGGCAATTCCGCAGATGATCATTGACGTGAAGATCGCATTCGTTGAGAAGGCAAGGCCGGCTCCCACACCAATGATAAGGATACCGGTTGGTCCTGTTCCAATGGGAAGGCGGTGCCCGATAAATATTTGGAGGATCTGGCACACCCCCGTGACAACGAAGATCACCTGGAGGACCTGCATCTGCTGCACCGGGTCATGGTACAGCATGGGTGCAACAATCATCCCGTAAATCAGCGCTGACGGCATCAGGACAATGAACCACTGGAGGGCTGCCGTTGTCATAGCAGGTAAGGGCGGTTTTTCATCAATGCGGGAAAGAAACTTCATGGCATCACACGCAGGCATTCCAGCTCCGCCTTACCGGCAGGCAATTCAACTCTCATCCCATAACCATTTGAATCTTCTTGAATTCCCGCTGCGTTGTGTGCAGGGTCGGATGGAGTGACCCGGGAATATACAGTAAACAATTAAAAAACCGTGTTGCTTCTTTGCCCCGGGCATGAGGGTAACGGTTTTTTGCCGGGAATCATCTGGCTGATATCTCTTCAAAGGCTTTTTGTAGGAACCAGATCAAGGAGAGTTGAGCGCCACACGATATGTTGAGCCGGCAATCAGGTGGCAGGCAGCATCGGCAGATTTAAAAAAAAACCAGAAACAAAGGGAAAAAGAACATGAGAACGATTATTAAAAACGGGCAGGTCCTGAATGTCCACACGTCCCGCTACGAGAAGAAGACCATCATTGTTACTGGTGATAGAATCACCGCATTGACAGACTCTCCTGTTGCTGCGACACGCGATGATTGTGTCATCGATGCGGAAGGGAAATTTGTCCTTCCGGGCCTGATCGATGCACATGTGCATGTGACCTCTGCCACGGTAGATCTGGCAATGCCGCAGTTGCCTATCACATACATCACATGTTGTGCGGCAAAAAACCTCTGGGAAGCATTGCAGAGAGGTTACACAACCCTGCGGGATGTGGGCGGTGCCGACTTTGGGCTGGCAATGGCCGTAGAGAGCGGGGTTATAAAGGGATCGCGGTTGTTCTTTTGCGGGCGGGCCCTCAGCCAGACCGGCGGACATGGTGATTTCAGGGCCAAGACCTATGACGGGGAGTACGGGGCGCCCATGCAGTCATCGGCAACCAGCATTGGCCAGATCGCTGATGGGATTACCGAAGTGCGACGTACCTGCCGGTCCGAGCTTCGCAAAGGTGCATCCTTCATTAAAATTATGGCCGCCGGGGGGGTTGCATCCCCGGGAGATAGCGTCACTGACACGCAATACAGCGATGAGGAACTGGCAGCCATCGCGGAGGAAGCGCGGGCCAAGAGTACCTACGTTGCCGCCCATGTATACTCGGCAAAGGCCATCCAGATTTGCCTGAAACACGGGGTCAGGACTATCGAGCATGGCAATCTGCTTGATGAAGAGACGGCGGCCATGATGAAAGAGAAGGGAGCCTATCTCATACCAACTGTTATCACGTATGACGCGCTCGCCCGGAGAGGCGCAGAATACCAGTTCCCTGAGGTGAGTATCAAGAAGATAGCCTCCGTGCGGGTTCAGGCGCTTGAAGCGGTAAAAATTGCCCGGAAACATGGGGTAAAAATTGGGTTTGGCACTGACCTGCTGGGACCGCTCTGGGAAGAGCAGAGCAATGAATTCAAGTTGCGGTCCGGCATCGAGAAGCCCATCGATACGATCATTTCGGCAACAAAGATCAATGCCGAGGTACTGAACCAGTCCGGAAACCTGGGCGAGATATCCGAGCTGGCCTCTGCTGATATTCTCATTCTAGGAAAAGACCCTGTTGAAGATATTTCTGCTATCACCGACAGCAGCAATATCCGGGTGGTAATGAAAGCCGGAACAATCTACAAGAACACCCTGTGAACACCTACCTGGACAGGTATATGAAAAAGGCCGATACCCGGTTAAGGAGATTTGGATGCCCGATAGGGATGCCGATGAGGAAGCAAGGTTTGAGTCTGCCTGCAGGTTCGTGATCAGGCTGGGGATCTTGGCCCATGGATATGGTCCTCAGGCACGACGGCTTGAGTCGTACCTCACCCGCACGACAGAGGCGCTGGGATACAAAGGAGTATTCACATCAACGCCAACCAGTCTCTCGTTTACCTTTATGAAAAAGGATGATGAACTCTGGCAGAGACAGCACCGGGTCTCAATGAAGGGTACAGGGTTTGACCTGGCGAAACTCGCAAAAGTCGGAGAGCTGGTAAACGCTGTCGAAGAAGACCGCATCAGCATTGCCCGTGCAACAGAGATCCTGGACGAGATCGATGCAATGCCCCCTCCCTATGGAAATTACCTGGTGGCTTTCGGTTATGCCCTCTGCGGGGCTGGATTTGCAGGTTTCCTGCAGGGAAGCTGGGGAGATCTCGTCCTCTCGGCCGTTTTGAGCGTTCTTGTTTTTTTCCTGGTCACACTGGCGAAGCAGTCCTCAGGAAAGCTCGCGGACTGGACGCCACTCATGTGTGCGTTTGTCACCGGTGTGCTCTCGGCTATGGCAGGTTTTCTTGTGCCGGGGACTCAGGTGTACCTGGTGACCCTCTCCGCGATCATTTACCTCATCCCCGGTTTTTCTATCAGTGTGGGGGTCATCGAACTGACAACAAAGCATATCGTCTCCGGCCTTGCCAACCTGGTCAATGGCCTCATCTGCCTGGCCCTCCTCTTCGCAGGTGCATGGATGGGTGTCACCCTTATCGGGCTCCTCTTGCCGGCTCAGGCAGCAACAGTGGGATCCATCGGCTCAGGCTGGGTCTGGATATTTGCTATGCTCCTCGCTGCGGGTCTCTGCATAGCCTTCCAGACGCCCCCCCGCGATCTTGTGTGGGCGCTGCTTTGCTGCGCTACAGCTTGTATCGGCATCGTACTGGGTGTACATATCCAAGGGAGTGACCTGGGGAACTTTCTGGGTACCGCCATGGCAATGGTCTTTGCCAATGTCTGGTCTGATAGAACCAACCGTCCCACTTCCAATGTTATTCTTCCCGCTTTTGTCTTCATGGTCAGTGGAAGCATCGGCTTCCGTGGACTGGTGGCCCTGTCAGCCGGCAGCACAGCACTGGGGTTTGCGGAATTCATGCACATGTTCGTGGTTGCAATCACCCTCGCAATCGGACTGGTTGTCGGAAACCTGATCTATAAGCCCAAAATCCTGCTATGATTGAAAACAGCCCGTTTTCAAGAACTCTTTAACGATTTAGGTCGATGACAATTTTGGCGATATTTTATTGGATTCTGGAGCAATAAACCGATAAGGTATTGTTAACAGGAATCTATTGGTAAATAAAGGAAAACAGGGGTAATTATGAGCGCAGTAATCATTACAATCCTTCTCGTGGTAGCAATTGTTGCGATTGTCTATTACCTGGCAAAAAAATTCATGGTCCTTGTGGTCAATGCCATTCTGGGAATCATCCTTTTGTTTCTTCTCAATTTCCTGCATGTCATGCAATGGATGGGAAAACCGGATCTCGGGTACGACTTTGCAACCGTGCTCATATCTGCAATTGGGGGAGTGCCTGGGGTATGCATCCTCGTACTGCTGAATATCTTTGGAATTACCCTGTAAATCCAATAACGTTTTTCCGGTTCGGTATTTTGTGCAGTATCATATCCAGGATTGCTGCTCCTAAAAGCCCTCATTTGACTTCGACCGTTCTGAACTTTGTTTTTTGGTATCGGACACCGTTTGCTCTTTTTAATCGGGATCCGATTGAAAAATAAAAATCAAAGTGTGGTTGAAATTTTTTGAGCAAAGTCTGGTTTGAAAATTTTAGGCAGAGTGTGGTTGAAAAATAAAAATCAAAGTCTGGTTGAAAATTTTTGAGCATGGTCTGATTATTTTTTTTCAAGCAAAGTCTGGTTAAAAAAATAAAATCAAAGTCTGATTGAAATTTTTCAGGCAAGGTCTGGTTGATCCGGAAATGATTTTCAACCGCGATCGCGTACCCGATTGAAAATTTTTGAGCAGGGTCTGGTTGATCCGGCTGAGTGGCCGGAGGTACTGTCTGGGTGTGATGCCGGAGCGGGTTCACGTCGGAGGTGCGGACCGGTTTTTCTCCCTTTCGGTTTTAAGAATCAGAAACGGATCGCGTTTTTTTATTTTCAAACAAAGTCTGGTTGATCTGCAAACGGATTCCAGGCAGGGGCTGGGGGGTTGATTGAAAATTTTTGAGCATGGTCTGATTTATTTTTTTCAGGTAAGGTGTGGTTGAAAATTACAAATCAAAGTCTGGTTGGAATTTTTTGGGCAGGGTTTGATTGAAAAATAAAAATCAAAGTTTGATTGAAATTAAAAAATGAGGTTGATCATCCACTGATCTCAGCACACAGGATCTCGGCCTGCTCCAGGATGGTTGCAACTGCTTTTGGCTGCATGTCTGGCGGATATTTGTATTTGGTCAGGATACGTTTCACCATCACCCGCATCTTTGCCTTGACCCCTTCCTTTACGGTCCAGTCAATGGTGGCATTTTTCCGGATCTGATCCACCAGTTCGTGAGCAATCTTCCTGAGCGTTTCATCACCGAGAACCATGACAGCGCTGTCATTGACCTCAAGGGCTTCATAGAAGGCCAGTTCCGCTTCATTAAGCCCTAGATCTTCTCCCCGCTTATCTGCCTCACGCAGTTCCTTGGCGAGCTTGATAAGATCCTCAATGACCTCCACTGTTTCGATAGCCCGGTTCTTGTACCGGTGGATGGTCTCTTCGAGCATCCGTTCAAAGGAGCGGGACTGGACGAGGCGCTTTTTCTGCCGGGTCCGGATCTCGTCATTCAGGAGTTTTCTCAGGAGCTCAACTGCTACGTTCTTCTGCGGGAGCCCCCTGACTTCCGCAAGGAATTCCTCTGACAGGATCGAGATATCCGGTTTCCTGAGACCCGCAGCAGAAAAAATATCGATAACCTGATCGGAAACGATCGCTCCGCTGACAATCTGGCGGATAGCGTGTTCCATGTCCCATGTCCGATCTGCCTTGTCGCCATCAGTATCAAATTTTACCAGCGCTGTTCGGACCGCCTGGAAAAATGCCACATCGTCCCGGATCGTTATTGCCTCATCGTGAGGGACTGCGAGTGAGAAGGCTTTTGAGAGTTCGGTGACTGCCGCAATAAACCGCTTCTTCCCCTCTTTTTTGCCAAGGATGACGCTCTGGGCAACCGGCAGGAGCGCGAGCCGGCGCTGCGGGTCTTCCCAGTCCGACCAGTCGAACCCGTGGAAGATGCCGCAGCAGATCTCGTACTTCTCCTGCATGACGGCGACTGCTTCTTCCTGATCGATTGCGGTTTTGCCGGTGCCCCCGCTTTCGGTATAGTTGGCGATCGCTTTCCTCAATTCATCGCCAAGCCCGATGTAATCGACCACCAGACCGCCCGGTTTGTCCTTGAAGACCCGGTTGACCCGGGCGATTGCCTGCATGAGGGTATGCCCCTGCATCGGCTTGTCGATGTACATGGTGTGGAGCGGCGGGACATCGAAACCGGTGAGCCACATGTCGCGGACAATGGCGATCTTCATCGGGTCATCGTCGTGCTTTGTCTTCTGGAACCGTTTGGCGAGTTTTTCCCGGCGGGGCTTATTCCGGATATGCTGCTGCCATTCCAGTTCATCGGTTGCCGAGCCGGTCATGATGACCTTGAGCATCCCCTTGTCATCCTCATCGGCATGCCATCCCGGGCGGAGCCGGGTGAGTTCTGAATAGAGGTCAACACAGATCCGCCGGCTCATGCAGACGATCATTGCTTTGCCCTCAATGGCCTCCTGCCGCTTCTCGTAGTGGTCAACGATGTCCTGTGCAATGAGTGAGATCCGTTTCTCTGTCCCGACAACGGCTTCGAGTGCCGCCCACTTCGATTTGAGATCCTCTTTCTTCTCGATCTCTTCACCTTCGGTGATCTCCTCGAACTGGGGATCGATCTTCGGGCGTTCCTTCTCATCGAGATAGATCTTCGCAAGCCGGCTCTCGTAGTAGATCGGGACGGTGGCCTTGTCCTCGACTGCCCGCTGGATATCGTAGATGCTGATATAATCCCCGAAGACGTGGCGGGTGTTCTTGTCTTCCTTCTCGATGGGAGTGCCGGTGAACCCGATGAAGGTCGCTCCGGGGAGTGCGTCCCGGATATGGCGGGCGAACCCGTCGATGAAATCGTACTGGCTCCGGTGGGCTTCGTCTGTGATGACGATGATGTTCTTGCGTCCGCTCAATTCGGGATACTTTCCGCCTTTCTTCTCCGGGAAGAATTTCTGGATGGTGGTAAAGACGATCCCCCCGGACCCAACCGCGAGCAGTTTCTTGAGGTGTTCCCGGTCGGTTGCCTGTACCGGCTTCTGCCGGAGAATCTCGTGGCAGCGCGAGAAGGTACCGAAGAGCTGGTCATCGAGGTCGTTCCGGTCCGTGATGACGACGATTGTCGGGTTCTCCATCGCTGGATTGAGCACAATCTCGCCGGTAAAAAAGACCATCGTCAGACTCTTTCCCGACCCCTGCGTGTGCCAGACAACCCCGCCCCGCCGGTCCCCGCTGGGCCGGGAGGCCCGCTCCGTGCTTTCGACCGCTTTTTTCACGGCATGATACTGGTGATAGCCTGCCATCTTCTTGGCAATGCCGCCCTCATCATCGATCTCAAAGACAATGTAATTCCTGATCAGATCGAGGAGCCGCCGCTTGTCGAACGCCCCCCGGATCAGCACTTCGAGCCGGAGCAGGGTTGGCGGGGCAAGCTGTTCGCCCTCGATGGTCCGCCACGGCATGAACCGTTCGCGGATGGAGGTCAGGGTACCAATCCTGGCTTCAAGGCCATCCGAGATGACGATCATCTCATTGTGGGCGAAGAGCCCCGGGATCTGCTGCTTGTAGGTCTGGATCTGCCGGTACGCGGTCTCGATCGTTGCCTTTTCATCGGTCGGGTTCTTCAGCTCGATGATAACGATCGGCAGACCATTGAGGAACAGGAGAATATCGGGTCTCCGGTTGTGGTGGTTCTCGATGACGGTGAACTGGTTGACGGCGAGCCAGTCGTTCTTTTCCGGGTGATCGAAATCGGCCAGCCGTACTTGGTCGCCTTTGATCGTGCCATCGGGCCGGTGGTACTCGACTTCAACACCATCAACAAGCATACGGTGGAATACCCGGTTGTTGTTCACCAGTGAGGGGGAGTCCGGATGCAGGATCTTTTTCAATGCGGCTTCCTGAGCATCTGCCGGGATACCCGGGTTGAGCCGGGCGATTGCTGCTGCGAGCCGGTGTTTCAGGATCGCGTCGTGCCAGTGGTCGCGTTCGGCTTTGGGTTCACCGGGAGCGATGTCCGGGCCGAAAAGGGTGGTGTAGCCGAGCTCCCGGAGCCATGCAAGGGCGTGTTCTTCTACATGGGATTCGGCTATGCGGGCGGCGGGGGTCATTGCCGCGTCCCTCCTTTGTACATGAAAATCTGCCGTTTACCGTCCAGGTATTTCTTCAGTTTCCCTTTCCCTTCAAGCAGGAGGAGATCCGTACGAGCCGTAGGCAGAGATATCTTGTATTTGCCGGCAATCTCACTGATCGTGTAAGGCCGGGTCGGATGCCGGATGAAATCCCGGAGGATCTCAGCCTGACGGAATGAGAGATCGGGGATCTGCTCGACCAGCTGAAGAGATTCTGCTTCTTCCTCCTTTTTGTTGATGATATATTTCTTCAGGTCATCCAGCGCCCGGCTGATGATATGGATATTGAAATCGATGAAATATGTCATGTCGTTGCTGTCAGTCTCGGTGAGCTGGTACGCCCGTGTGTACTGGACCGGGGCATGGGCAAAGATCCTTGAGATCGAGATATATTCCAGCAGGTCGTAGTGGTGCTTGAGGGCAAACCAGTAAAAGATTGCCCGGGCTGTCCTGCCGTTGCCATCACTGAACGGGTGGATGTACCCGATGAGGAAGTGAAGGATGATCGCCTTGACAATCGGGTGAATGAACTCGTCGTCTTCATTCGCAAACGCGATGAGATCATCGATCATTGCCGGGATTTTTTCACACCCGGGAGCATAGTGGTAGATCTTTGTCGGATCGACTCTATCCCCTACAACAACATCGCAGGACCGGAAGCCGGATTCGTCGCTCGCGCTTTCCAGCGTATCCCGTGTTATCTCCTCGTGTATCTCAATGATGAGTTCACGGGACAGCGGCTTGTCCCGCAGCTCCTTGAGGCGGAGTATCGTCCGGTAGTTGTTGACGATCATCCGTTCGGAGGTGTTCTTAGGCTTCCTGCCTTCCCTAAGGATCTTCTTTGCCTCCGGCCGGGTTGTTGCCGCTCCTTCGAGCTGGCTTGACGCGATGGCCTCTTCCATTAAGGAATTGCGGAGATACTGATTTTTATTCGCCTCACTCGGGAATTCCCCGAAGAGCCAGTCGAACGATGCGGGAGATGCCTTATCGAGGAGGTGGAGCTGTTTCTGGAAGTTTTCCGGGGTATAGAAGGGGAAGTTCTCGTCGCCAATGCGGATTTCCCGGTACTTCGTGCTGCGGATAGTGCGTATCACGAACCAGAACGTGATGTGATCAAAGGGTATGTTCTTCCGCCGTAGATCGTCCCAGTGGATGTACTCCTGCTCGTTGTATTTCCGGATCAGCTTGCGTATTTCCTCTGATTCCTTATTTTTCTGGTTCACTCTGCTGGCCAGATCATTATACTTCTCAAGATAATCCGACCATACCCTGCCGAAATCCGGCGGCCTCTGAGGTTTTTTCATCCCGCACCTGAACTCCTCATGAACTACTAATATCTGTAAATTTTTGTAAAATTTTCAGGTATTTACAGATTGGTTGGTGCGTGAGAACAAAAAGGTTCTGTAAATGAAAGTAAAATTTACAGGTTTGATGAGAATGGCTATACCATACCGGCATTCAGACCCGGCATCTGATCCCATGTCCTGCCTTCAAGAACCCTGCCGGCCCGTTTCTTGATAACGCCACCCCACTGTTTGAAGAAGAACGGAACATTCGAGGCAAGGCAGATGTCCCTGATATCCGTCACCCATTCTTCCTGCATCGGCCGGGCACCGGGTCCCGACTCCCCCCCAACAATTACCCAATCAATACCGTCAAGGTTCAGACCCGGCAGCGGGCCAATTAACGGTTCAAGCGAGAGAAATTTGACGGGTGCGTGTGTTGCCCGAAGATCATCTATCCTATAGAGATAATCCTCGGACTCCACGCTGACACCCAGCCAGACATTCTTAGGGATTTTGATTGTCTCCTCAATTTCCCTGAACCGATCGGATCGTTTGGTGAGTATCTGGAATGTATGCCACGATGCCTTTCTCATGACATCGAATGTTTTTTTGATAAAGGGTGTCGGGACATCCTTATGGTAGAGATCGCTCATCGAGTTGACAAAGATCATCCGGGGCTTTCTCCACTCAAGCGGAAGGGGGAGCATCCGCTCCTGCAGGGTCACCTTGAACCCGTCGCGGTAGTTCGGCTGCCCCATTGCCTGAAGCCGGTACGCCATCCGTTCAGCGTAGCAGTTCTTACAGCCGGGGCTTATCTTGGTACAGCCGGTTACCGGATTCCATGTGGTTTCGGTCCATTCGATGCCGGAGTTTAGGGCCATGTTCTACCAGTCTGTTTCGAGCTTATTGCTTATTGGTATTCTCATCAAATTTATGCCTTATTAAAGATAATTGGACAATAATGGAGGATTTCTATCGCGATAATGAAGGGCTCATTTATGATCGCGTCAAGTGGCATACCCGGAAAAAACATGCCTTCATCAAATCCTACCTGAACATCTGGGTTGAGAATGTCAGGAACCATCCTCCCACATTGGATATTTTCGATCTTTTCGCCTCAACAGGATTGTGTTACTGCGAAGAAAGTGCGAAATATAAACTCGGCGAGCCGACGTGGAACGGTTCGGCGATTCTTGCCGCAGAATGTCTTGAACATTACTCAAACGGACAGAAATTATTCCTCAATACCTTTCATCAGAAGCCGGCTATCTGCACAGCACAGAAGGTAAATCTGGAGCGATTACTCAGAAAATATTCCAGAACAACATCTATCATCACCACATTACCCATCGAAGATGCCATTGATGCTGCCCGAACCCAATTATCGCCGACCTACCCCAGCATCTGGATCCTGGATCCGTACAGCTCTTCGGACTTGCCGTGGGAACTGGTGGAGAAGATAGGAAAATTTCAGGGCCAGTTCACAACCAAGAAAGGGCAGGTAAGAGTTAGGAAGCCGGAGATGATCATCACCCTGATGACGTACGGCCTCCAGATGAATATCGATATCAATCCTCATATTGTCAGCCAGGCCTTAGGGATGGAAGAATCAGATTGGCGACCAAAATACGACATCCTGATGAAAAAATATGACAACACCCGGAAAGCCCTCATCGATCTCTATGCAGAAAAACTGACAAGGCTCTACGAAAAGCCACCGATAGTTATAGAGGTTAATACAACCGAAGAGGCCGCCATCGTCTATTGTATCTTCTTGTGTACCGACAGCAATGCAGGTCATTACCTGATGAAACTGAAAGGCCTGGAAGACTACAAAACCTGGGAGTATGGCTGGAAAGCAGATGCCAAGAGAATAAGTGCTGAGAAAAAAATTCCGGAAGGACAATCGAGATTGTTTGATAATTTTTGAGGTTCAGTTCAACGGATCTCGTGCGCGGTCAAGGAATTTCTCCACCGGAATCCCGGCCAAAAAAGCGGCTTTCTCCAGGCTGGCTTTTTCTTTCTTATAGAGTGAGATTGCGGTGGGAATCCGCTTTCGTATCACCCGTTCATAAACAGCCGATTTCTCTATGAAATCCGGGTATGAAACATAAACGAAAAGGAGTATTTCATCACGCGACAGGTCATTGAGGAACTCCTTGTAATCCTGAATCACTTCGATCTGTTCCGCAGTAAACGCAGATTTGGCCTTACTGAGTGCTGCAACCCCATGGGGAGTTAAATAATATTCGTGATACTTTTCCTCCACAAGCCCCCGGGATTTCAGATTCCTCATCCCATTTTCAGCTGCCTCGCTGTAGGGGCCGAAGGTGTGGGGAATGAATTTCGCCAGCTCACCGATCTTTTCGATATAATCTGCGATAAGGAACATCTCTTTCTGGAACGCCACCTCTCCTTTGAGAGGAGCATTGTTACCGGCATGCAGCAACTGTAATATCACGAGGTTCAGATCGTTAAGATCCTCGACAATATATTCGATTGAGATTTCCATCGCAGATTCCGTTTCCTATTATTATGTACGAGGGCTGATCTTCAATACTTTCTGCGGATGTTTTCTGACTGGGAAGGCGTGAAAGGGAGGTGGTGGGGTGAGTGAAAGTGATAAATACTTAGTATTCGCAAAATATTATTTCTATAAAAAATGTGGAGATAGGACTGACGATCGAACTTTACCTGGTTATGGCATTGATATTCTGTTTCGGAGTAATGGTAAAGATGAACCTGAACAAACTAACGGCACTGATGCTCAGCATCAAGGTAGCGGTATCGATGAACATGACAGCAACGATTGCATTCATTGGCGGAGTCGCCCGTGTGGAGGCAGGAATGCCTTTCCACCTTTGTTGTAATCAGTAAAACAAGATCACAGTCTTACCCACACTGGGCGACAGTGCGGAGTTCAAATCTCCCTCTCCACTCATTCTAAAAAGTCTGCTGTTTTGTTGTTGGTGCTTTATCTCTCTCATGCTGAGGGGTGTACCACCAGAAATTTAGGGGCTTATTGGGATCGAGAGTTTTAAACCCGTTATTTGTTTTGAGACTGACCGTTAGATTGTTATCTTTACATTTTGAATCGAATGAAACAACCAAGGGACATCTTTGTTGGTGAGATCTGCTGAATTTTATATTTTCTTTCTCGTCCTCATCGATTGGGAATAGTTTTTTCTGGGTATCGTTAAGTTTCAGCCATCGGGCGATGGAGTCATAGTGTTCTCTCGAATACACTCCTAACCCACCAAATAAATCAGCTAACTGGATGAATGGTTCGAGATGAGATTGTTTTGGACAAATATTCGAGATTTTAAAATTGCGTTTAAACTCCACGGAGTACTGACTGAATCCCGATGGCTTCCGAATAATTTGCCCTTCAACACTGGCCCCGTCAAGATGTTCGTTTAAATCAGCCCAGTCCATTTGTTCCTGTTCGTCGGGACATAACTGCCACACCGCTTCGTCGGGCCATCGTCGTTTGAAGACATTTTTAAAAACATGATAATACATAATTTGGAAATTCCGGATATCATCACGGAATCTGATATCATGCCTATCATCCTGGGTGTCCCACGTAAGGATGTCGATTCTGATATCATTCGTTCGGACTTTTCTAAAAGTGAATTCGCATAATTGTTCCGCCAGTCTTCGATATTTGGAATTGTCTAACTTTTTGAAACCGAATTCATCAGTCCCAGCATCGTCAATTATTGTTTGAAGTTCATCATTGAGAGGGGGATAGTTTTGCGCGAGCATCGTTACGATTGAGATCCCACGATATCTTCCCGTATTCCAGTGGGATTCGTCAGAAAATGCAAGGTGAGTGAAACCATTTTCTGTCATATCGTAAGAATTTATGAAATTATGGAATCGGTACCTGAACCTCTCCGCTCATCAGTTTCGGCAGCAACGCATCTCTGGTTTGGGCGAGTGTGCGGGACTGTTGCTCGTTATTTTCAATTTGTGAATATAGCGGTTTGACTAATGCGGCGAATCTATTGAGTATTTCCTTTGATGGAATGAGTATCTCCATCGGTTTGAAATTCGATTTTGATATTTCAAGAAACGTCGTACCGTTTGCCCTATCAATTATTGACTGCATATTTTCGTTTACCCACATTAAGAGGTAAAAATTCGGTAACTTTTTGTCGCAAATTATTGCGATAAAGCCTTGGTTGATCGATACAGGAACTGTTGCTATTGCAGTATACCCAATCGGAGCACGAGAGGACAGAAGAAGAGTCCCGAGTGGTAAAATTCGAGAGCTAATCTGATTCACACCTTGATCCGTGATTTTCTTTTCTGTGTCTAGTAATATTGGAGTGGATAATGAAGCTAAGTCCTTTGGAGTTGCAAAGTTGTGGGTACCATCTTCCCAATATTCAGAGTTGATTGTACTTGGTGTACTTCCACCAACAATCGTTGTCGATTCTCCGACCGTTCCAACCCCCCACCCCCTCGGCACCTCCCGCCCATCAATCTCCTCAAACCCATCCGGAAACAGCGCCGCAATATCAGCCGGCAGCCCGGTGTCGCGCCCATCGGCCTTCGCCCGCACCGGATCGAAGTCTACGAACCATGACTGGAAGATCGCCCGTGCCATCGCTTCGAGCGTCTCGTTCATCTGGCGGTTGAGCTCGATCTTGTCATCGAGCGAGCCGAGGATGCGGGCGATAGCGTGCTGGGTGGGGAGAGAAGGAATTTTCACTTCCATAGGATGGATATAATTTCGATTGAGGGATGCTTGCGCACTGCCGGAGTTGTATCGGGTAAAATCAAGGTTTTTCAAATAGTAATATGCGAATTTTTCATCGTTTCCATGAAAATCAATCACATAGAGTGCCGTATTATGTGGCCAGAAATCGACAGGACAATAATTTACAACACCAAAGGATCCACCACTTCTTCCAACAGTAACTCCTGGACCTTTCGCTTTTGCAGCATTATGATATCCACTCATTCCAAAGGAGCCGTATACGGGAATATTTCCAGGCATTCTATCGGATTCGGTAAGATCATGCCCTCTTTGTAGTGTAACAAAATCTTGTAATTGCATTGTTTTCCATTCAGAGGGCATATCTATCTACTCTATATTCTTACAATTTTTCAACAATTGATTCTATTGAAAATGGTATCATCTTTTTTTCATTTGACTCCCAATCGGATCACTAATAAACTCTAGAAATTGCTTTCCCATTTCTGTTGTACGTGATGCGAACATTCCTTGCCATAATATGTTTCCCGGTGGCAGAAAGCCACCCAAATTTATTTCTGTTACCTTCATTTCACCGGAGTCGTACGGATTCGGCTTCTTTGGTTGTTGCAATAAGCCATCCGAAATCATTTCTTTTACAATTTGATCGTAAAATTCTTGTTTTTTATTCAATTCTGGAAACGTGAGTTCTATTACAGTCCTCAAGTTATCGAAGGACGTCGGATTTGGATACTTGATTCCATGACTTTCACCATATTGATGGGGATTATCTAAAAATTGTAAAATAACCAAATGCCACGGAGTATACCGGTCAATAAGATTCAGAAAAATCAATTGAAGATTCTCATCGATTGTGGGTATGGAGATGGAATTTATTACTGCATTTCTCAGTGCTTCGAGTTTCTCTTGTTGATGGGTCCTCATCGCAATTTGTGTTGCATAAAATAATGTACTGATGAAATTTTCATTTGTTGTAAGGTTTTCAATTTTAAATCCATCAATTTCTTCTTCTAATTTTTTCAAGCGTGTGAAAATTTCGATCAACCACGCATCTCGCCTTTTTTCAAGGGGGGGTGCGATAACCATCGCGAAAAATTCCGCCAAAGGTCCCCCAACAAATGGGGCAGTAGATAGCCCAGCCCTCACTCCTGCATGAGCGTAATCTCCGAAGTTCGGTTTCAGATCTTCTTCAATATCCCGCTCTTCGGTCATATCTGATAACCCAATCCCTTCAGATTCCCGGCAATCTCCCCTTCCAGCCGCTCCGACTCCCGGAATTGCTCCCCCAGTTTCGCCGCCAGCCGCCCCATCTTCTCCTCGAACGGCTCGCCATCATCCACGACATCCTCGGCGCCCACATACCCTTGCGTCAGGCCAGGATTGTCAGGAAATGATGCCACACACAGGGCGCCCCAATTGTCCCACAGCTTGTGGGACGAATGCACCGGCAGGCAGCTCGTCACGATTCCCTCTCCTCTTTCCCCGCAAACCTCTCCCTCGCCGCCTCCACTGCTGCCTTCAGTCTCCGTTCCAGAAGATCCCGGGGGGGAAGTTCCGTGAGGTACTCAGCAACGCGGATACCGCTCTGCTCCAGTTCGAGGAGTTCTACGTGCTCTGTCGATTTCCCGGCACAGAGAATCAGACCGATAGGGGACTCCTCTCCGGAAGGACGGTCGTACTTGTCCAGCCACCGGAGATACAGTTCCATCTGCCCCTTATAGGCAGCTTGGAATCGTTCCAGTTTCAGATCGATTGCAACGAGGCGGTGCAGCCTGCGGTGATAGAAGAGCAGGTCAATGTAATAATCCACCGTATCGACCGTGATGCGTTTCTGCCGGGCTACGAAAGAAAAATCAGTGCCAAGTTCGAGAATGAACCGCTCCAGATCACGCAGGATCGCGGATTCAAGATCCCGCTCCGAGAATGTGTCCTCAAGTTTGAGAAAGTTAAGGAAATACGGGTCGCGGAAGACCAGATCGGGAGTTATACGATCAGCTTCCGTAAGTTTCGCCAGCTCCTCCCGGATAAGTTCTTCCGGCTTTTTTGAGATGGCCGTCCGCTCAAAGAGCATCCCGTTGATTTTGTCCCGGAGTGTCCGGACATTCCATCGCTCAATCCGGCACAGGGCGGCATAATATTCACGGGCAAGAGGATCATCGACCTTGATCAATTCGACAAAATGGGACCAGCTCAATTGTTGCGACAAAGTCTGGACAATCTGTTCATCGGGATATACGGTGGCGAACTGTATCATCCGGAAGAGTTCCGTCCGTTCAAATCCCTGCCCATATTCCCGGGCCAATTGTTGCGACAATGTCGCGACTATTTTTTTCCCATACGGAGCCCGCTCTTTCCCAAGGATATCTCTGCGGATTCGTGATCCGATGCTCCAGTTCCGCAGCAGGAGCGTAACATTGACACCAATTGCTACACGGGTACGGGCGGTCTCAATCAGATTCTGGATGTCTCCGAGAAGAACGGGGAACGATGCCGGAAGATCGTTCTCCTCCGGTATTTTTACCGGGGTACGCTTACTCTTCGCGGGGACTTGTTCTCTGTTCTTACTCATATGCGGGACTCCACTCCGGATTGTGGGGACAGTGTACCCACAATGTGAGATTATGCAAGATAAAAATCCCGCCAGGATTGTTCTTACTCATAACCGGTACCCCAATCCCTTCAGATTCCCGGCAATCTCCCCTTCCAACCGCTCCGACTTCCGGAACTGCTCCCCCAGCTTCGCTGCCAGCCGCCCCATCTTATCCTCAAACGGCTCGCCATCATCCACGACATCCTCGGCGCCCACATACCGCCCGGGTGTCAGCACGAACCCATTCTTCCGGATCTCATCGGTTGATGCACTCTTGCAGAACCCCGGCACATCCGCATAGGTCCCGGCTTCCTTCTCGCCCCGCCATGCGTGATACGTGGATGCAATCCGGGCAACATCCTCATCGGTGAGATCGCGGTGCACCCGGTCGATCAGTGTCCCCATCTTCCGGGCATCGATGAAGAGCGTCTGACCGCGACGGTTGCGGAACCTGTGGTTCTTCTTGTCCCGTGTCACGAACCAGAGGCAGACCGGGATCTGGGTGGAGTAGAAGAGCTGGCCCGGCATGGCGATCATGCAGTCCACGAGATCAGCCTCGATGATATTCTTCCGTATTTCGCCCTCGCCGGACTGGTTGGAGGACATGGACCCGTTCGCGAGCACGAAACCCGCAATGCCGGTCGGGGCGAGATGGTAGATGAAGTGCTGCACCCAGGCAAAGTTCGCGTTGCCGGCCGGGGGGAGGCCATACTTCCAGCGGGCATCATCCCTGAGCCGCTCGCCGCCCCAGTCACTCATATTGAACGGCGGGTTGGCGAGAATGAAATCAGCTTTCAAGTCCGGGTGCAGGTCGCGGTGGAAGCTGTCCGCGTGTTCGGGGCCGAGATTGCCCTCGATCCCCCGGATGGCCAAGTTCATTTCGGCCAGTTTCCAGGTCGTGGGGTTAGACTCCTGCCCGTAGACTGCGATATCCGCAACACTTCCCCCGTGCGCCTCGACAAATTTCTCGCTCTGGACAAACATCCCGCCCGAGCCGCAGCACGGGTCGTACACCCGGCCCTTGTACGGCTCGATCATCTCGACAAGGGTCTTTACTACCGACCGGGGGGTATAGAACTGCCCGCCCTTCTTTCCTTCAGCGCTTGCAAACTGCGAGAGGAAGTACTCGTACACACGCCCGAGGATGTCCTTCGACCGGTGCTCTTTCTCACCGAGCCCGAGAGTGCCGATAAGATCGATCAGCTCACCCAGCTGGGTCTTGTCCAGTGCCGGGCGGGCATAATCCTTTGGCAGCACACCCTTGAGGGAAGGGTTGTCACGCTCGACTGCCACCATCGCGTCATCGATCAGTTTCCCGATCGTGGGCTGCTTTGCGTTTGCCTGGAGGGTTGACCAGCGGGCTTCCTTGGGTACCCAGAAGACATTGGCCGACAGGTATTCGTCCCGGTCCTCCAGGGTATGGTACCGGGCCTGCGGTTCGGCAACGTACCATTCGCTCTTGGGATCGCTCAGCTCGGTCTCAAGGGATACGTGTCGCTCCTCAAAGGCATCGGATATATACTTCAGGAAAATGAGTCCGAGGACTACGTGCTTGTATTCCGCTGCATCCATGTGGCCACGGAGTTTGTCGGCAGCAGCCCAGAGCGTTGCCTCGAACCCGAGGTTTGCCCCGTTGCTGGTCTTCTGTTTCTTCGTGCTTTGCCGGGCCATGGTGGATGTTCCTTCGATACAATTCTATTCTCGTTGATGTGCGTTAAGGGTTGTGACTTGCGGTGAGGCGGGTATTGAGAAACTGCAACAACATCCCTTAGATATAGTGTGGTAAAAAGCTCGTTTCTGGTCCCTCTATTGTACATACACATATACTGTGTGATACAGAGAAATCCAAGATCCGGAAATCTTAAACTGCCACCACCATTTTGCCGCACCTCCCACCCCCTCTCCCAAATCCGGCCCCGCAAAACTGGATTTCGGCAATCCCATTGCCGCGCCCCCACTCCCTCAATAAAGCTAACCAAATGGTTATACGAATCAAGCCCCAATCCGAGCCCCGATTCCCGCAAAACAGCCGCATAACTGCGAAAAATCCCATAGCAACCAATTACCTTTTTAACCCGAATTTGCTAACATCTGGATCAATACAATGACCAGCAAATACGTCGGACACCTGGGAAACCTGGCGAAACAGATCTTTGCAACACTGAAACAAAAGTGCGAAGCAGTGATCGAATGGTTTACGTCCGCCTCCTCAGCGGCATCCGATGCAAAGCTGGTCCCTGTAGCAGCAAACGGAAACGTACTGGACATGGGGAAACGCTACCGGAAAACGAGCGGCCACGCCCCCCTCTTCTCGCTCTTCACCTTCTTTAAAAATAGTCAGTAAACGTCGGTCCGGTGTTCCGGGTTCTCAATCGTGGGTTTAATCCTGTAGGTTACCTGCCGATTCGAAAAAGGCAGCAAATTTCAGGATCATAGCCCCGGCTATAACCGGACCGGCGTCTTTGGAATTGAATTGAACGAGCCCCAGCGCCCGAAGAAAACGTTGTTGAACAAATCCCCCGGCAGATGTGAAAAAAATGAACGGATTCGCAGAAGAAAACGGATTACCCGAAAAGAACCAGGAACCGCAGGAGAACACCCCAATCGCGGAGAAGACGGATGCGGCCGTAACCGCAGCACCCGCGGGGGCGATCGAACAGGAGGAAAACCCGGTCGGTACTGACAATGCCGGCCGGAGCGGAACAGAGCCGGACAAGACCGGGCCAAAAGAATCCCCGCGACGCAGCTCGGTAAAGGGAAAGAAGCGCCGGAAGGGGCACCGGCACAAGAAGAACGCCGGCGGGGTGGCTGCCAAGGGCAAGAGAAACGGCCAGCATGTTCCCCGCGGGAGCTGCGAGATCGCTGGCATGCTGGAAGAGGAGGGGTATATCGTCGGGGTAATCCCTGATCCGAAATCCCCGTTCGATCTCATCGGCTGGAGCAACGCGGGATCGATCCTTGTCCGGGTGACGCGGCCCATAGAGCTCGTAGCAAACGCCCGCAATGTCCGGGAGCAGTACGAAGAGGTCATCCGGGAGATGGAACCGTATTACCGGACGGAGGCCGACAACATCCAGTTCATGGTCCTCTCGCGGGAACACGGGCTGCTCCGGTACCGGGTCTTTGACTGGGGCATTGGCAACGTCGTGACGATGCAGAAAATTATGAAAATCCCGCGAGCATCACTCTCCGATACGCAAATAGCAACCACCGGGCCTGCGAATTGACGAGCGCGCAACTCTCCCTGCCCGGTTGCGCCAGCCGGGCTTGCATTCGCCCCGGATACCACCCCCGTTCACGCGGCTATACCCTTGTAAAACCCATATTGGTATGTCAAACGGGCGCCCCGCAAGACACCAGAGTACAGAAGTCCGAACACAATCGGGACACGGTGAGGCCCACCGTGGGTCCCGCCAAATCCAGGAGAGACCAGTATGGCACGGACCGCTCAGAGCCCTCGTCTGCTCGCACCACGGATCCAGAGGATCCAGGTCGCGAAACGCGGAGGTCGGCTCGCACCACCGGCCCGGCCAGGGAGGAACCAGGACAAGGAAAAAAACAAAAAGGAGTGATAAATTATGGCAGACTTTAGCATCAGCAGCACAACCAAGAGCGCGGTTCGGAAGATCGTCGAACCGATAGCCGACGTGACGGCCTTTGACAACATTGTTCAGGGGGTCATCACGAACAACCCCTTCCAGTGCGTTTCCTACAACGCATCGGGAGTAAGCCACGCACCCGTAGAGAAGAGCAAGCAGGGCTACACCGCACGGATCGTGTACCAGGACGCGGAGGCAAATACCATCGCGGTCATTACCATCCGGGCATCCACCATCGCGGCCTTCACGAGCGCCGCAAACCAGATCAAGGACGATGTCCAGTTGAAGACAACCTTCGGGGGAACAAACTTCCGGGACTCCGACAACGAGAAGTACGCAACAACCCTGCGGTGCCACGATGCAAACGGCGAGATCTACTCCGTCAACTTCAGCCGCGACCAGGTGACCCTCACCTCGTACACGGACGAAGCCATCCGGAGCCGGGTCGAGACCTGGGCAGACACCATAACCGCACTGGGATGATGAAGATGGACAACGAACTCATCATCATGGGAGCATTCCTCGGGACGGGGCTGCTCGCCTACGTGATCATCCCGGGAATGCTGGTAGTGTGGGACCGGGTACTGGACCACATGGAATCGGGCGGAAACAACCCAAAGTAATGCACTAAGAACAAACGGGGCCGGGGGGATTCCCCCGGTCCTAACCTTTTTTTTTTAGGGATCGATAAAACCCATTTCTCGATCGTTTGGTTATTCTCTTCGGTAGCAGCGAGTGTGACCCCCTCACTCCCCCAGAGGGGGAAGCACCCCAAGGGGAGCACCCCTTGACCCCCTACGATTTTCATTTTTTCTTCAACCCCGTGGAGCGTGATCGCTACATGGGGGATGCCCACGCGGCGGGGGTGGAGGCGCGAAAGCGCCGGAACCCCCAAGAGCGTCAAATCCCCGTGCGATCTCCAGAACTAAAAAAAATGTAATCGGGAACCGGTAGCGATTTCCAATCGAAGTCCGGATTAAAAATTTTCATCAAGGTTCGATCGAAAATTTCTGAGCAGAGTCTGGTTCAAAAATCAAAATCAAACTCTGATTGAAATTTTTTAAGTAAGGTCTGGTTAAAAAAATAAAATCAAAGTCTGGTTACAAATTTTCAAACATGGTTTGATTTATTTTTTAAAATCAAAGTCTGCCTAAAAATTTTAAATCAAGATCCGACTGGAAAATTTTGAGCAAGGTCCGGCTATTTTTTTTCAATCAAAGTCCGGTTAACATTTTTTCATCAAGGTTTGATTGAAAAATAAATTCAAGTTCTGATAAAAAAATTTTGAACAACGCACGGCCACATTTTTCTGCAGCCCTTCCGGACGGTCAAAAAGAATTTGATCATTCCACTCACTGATCTCTAGAACACATTTGCTTCTGAATAGACCATGACCTGATCCTGCTCGATCTCGTATGGCTT